>NZ_JADBUZ010000086.1:0-15323 GCF_020245305.1 Microcystis sp. M20BS1
AATAGAGGTGAAGGGGGGATTTTGTTCGGTGCTAGACTGATATTTGAGTAAGCCAGACAGAAGCCAGAAAAAGATATTTATCAGAAAAGTCATGATCAAGCTAGAGGTTTAAAGACTGATCGGGTTCCAATTATTTTTATTCATAAATATTTTACACAATTCATACCAGGTAAGCAACAGAGCTACGCCACTACTACCGAATCATTACCTTCTCGAGAAAAAAAACTGGAGCGAGCGCTTTTCGCCACCCCAGTGCTGTCACGGAATTCAATTCTGTATCTAAATTAACACATTATTGGTAGCAAGCATGATTAAGGAAATTGGAAATTTTTCCGAAAGGGGTTTCCAAAGGCTGTAACCTTGACTGACAGGGGATTTCGAGCCTGATAAGGCCAAAGTTTTTGGAGTCTATCCTCGAAAATTAAACTTCGGCGCTGAGATGTTCCCCCAGATGAACGGTTTTCACCCATTTTAAACGTTTAGGACGCAAAGCCATCCGGAGGCTGACACTGGGAATAATAATAAACCAGTGCATCATATAAATCATGCCGCGAAGGGTTTGAGCAAGGATGTCTAAACCGAGAACAAAAGTGAATTTTTTACCCGTATTGACTCGGATTAATCCTGTCACCATCCCCCAGAGAGAAAGGGAAAGAGCCAAACCAGTTAAAGGAGTTAAAATCGGAGCTTGATGCTGGGTAATAGTGATTAAAAGATCGGGAATAGCGGCCGCAGGTAAGATATATTGAACGAGCAAAAAAGCAATTAAATCAAACTTTTTCGGCCAAGGCATGGGAGACTTTAAAATCGCTTTCCAATAGTCGAGATAACGCTGAAAACCACCTTCGGCCCAACGATTGCGCTGATGCCATAAAGCGATCGCAGTTGTCACCCCTTCTTCTGCTACTGCGGGAAAATTTAAGACATTAATTTTCCAATTATCGATATGGAGACGAATAGTTAAATCAAGATCGTCGGTGATCGTTTGTTCATTCCAACCCCCGCAACGATTTAAGGCACTACGACGGACAAATTGACCATTTCCGCGCAATTCTCCGATCCCTCCCACTGCGATCCGTTGCTGTTGGAAACAGCTATCAAAGATCATTTCTACCGCTTGTCCTTTTGTCCAGAAGTTTTCGGCGGCATTGGCGATCGCTTTTCGCACCTGTACCGCACCCACTTCTCGATCGTCGAACATTGGGACCACATGACGGAGTAAATCGGAGGATAATCCCGCATCGGCATCGAATACGCCGATAATTTCCCCGTTAGTCAGGGATAAAACCTGATTCAAGGCGCCGGATTTGCCACCTCCGGCATTAGCAGGACGATGGAGAATTTTTAATTGGGGATATTCTAAAGTAAGGCGATCGAGAATCGCACCGGTGTTATCGGTGCTATAGTCATCGACGATCCAGACTTCTAACTTATCTTGGGGATAGTCTAGATGACAGAGATAATTAACCAGTTTCGTGATTACGGTTTCTTCATTTTTGGCCGCTACTAAGAGGGACACCCTGGGGACAGAGGTTAAATCCTTATCCAGTAAGGGAATTGGCGGCGTTTCTGGTTTCGTGAACAGCAGCCGCAAAGCTTGCCCCGATAGTACCATAGTTAGGGCGATAATTGCCCAATAACCCCAACTCAGCCAATGAAGTCCGATAATTATTGTCCAGATCGCCATGAGGCTAAAAGCCGCTTTCTGTCTGCGTCCCGATCGGCCTTGAAAAATTTCGCTCCTAAATTCGTCCTCCTCATCTTCGGGATCGGACCAGTCAGATAGGAGAGAACCAATCGGGTCTAATTCTTCGTTATCATCCTCTCGCGACCAATAATTTTCTGCCATAATCGACTCAGGTTAAGTAACTGTTCAAATAGAAGCTTATTTCTTGCTTTATCTTACCGAAAATTGTTAAAATTTTTAACGGAATCTTAAGTTTTTTTCGGGAAAGAAACCCCAGTTTTTCAGGCTATTGGTTCCTTTTACCCGATAAATGCGCTTTTTTGGGCTAAGATTACTTTGTTTACATTCGTTGAGAAAATTTAACATTTATCCCCTATGTCAAACCTGCTCCTCTGTGTCGGACTGATTTGTGGCTCAATTATTTGGGTGGAGATCGTGCGTGATTGCTATCATGCTCTGGCCCACCATTGGCAGCCCCTTTATCGTCTGCACGTCTGGCATCATCGGGTTTTTCGTCCCGATCTGTCGGTAATGAGCGAGGAAATTTATCGTCGGGCCCACTGGTACAATGATGTACCGGAGGCCTTGGTTATGTTGGCTGCCAGTGTTTTACCGGTACTACTGGCCTACTCTTGGGGTTTCGATCGCCCTTGGTTGGGTTGGTTAGGTTCCCTTTATACTTTGGCTTTTCTCAGCACGGCGATCGGTCGAGGTTTAGGGATCGCCAATCTGGAGGAATTAACCGATTTAACCCATCGTCCGGGGCAATTTGAGAGTTTCCCCGCTCAATGGCGCGTTAATCGTACTTACCACTGGCGACACCATTTTGATAACCAAAAGGCTTATTATTGTGGAACTTTCACCTTTATGGATAAATTGATGGGGACGGCACTTTCTCTCAAGGGTAAAACGATCGCCATTACCGGAGCGAATGGAACTTTAGGGCGATCGCTGTTAAAGTACCTACAACTGAAGGGAGCCAAGGTAATCGCGCTCACTTCTGGGGAGAATGCGATCGCCATTGAAATTAACGGCGAATCAGTACCTGTAAAAACCGTACAATGGCAAATCGGTGAAGAAACGCAACTTGAGGACCTATTTAAGTCTGTAGATATACTGATTTTAAATCATGGCGTTAATGTCCACGGCCAAAGAACCCCAGAAGCGATCGAATTAGCCTACCAAGTGAACACTTTTTCCGTCTGGCGTTTAATGGAATTATTCTTCAAAACTGTCCGCACTAACGAGCAAATTGCCCGCAAGGAAGTCTGGGTGAATACCTCGGAAGCAGAGGTTAATCCTGCCTTTAGTCCCCTCTACGAACTCAGTAAACGAGCGATCGGTGATATGATTACCCTGCGTCGTTTAGATGCTCCCTGTGTGGTAAGAAAGCTAATTCTTGGCCCTTTTAAGAGTAATTTAAATCCTGTGGGTATTATGTCCGCCGATTGGGTGGCTAAACAGATTATCAAGGCGGTACAGAGGGATAGCCGCAATATTATTATTACTATTAATCCCTTGACTTTTATCACCTTTCCAATTAAAGAATTCTCTGTTTCTACCTACTTAAAACTATTTACTCGTTCCCCAAAAAAACAGAAAAATCCCTAACTATTTATCCTTAATCGGGGATCAGGACTATTTTTCCTCGCACTCTTTCCGATTCACTATAATTATGAGCTGCTGCCACCTGGGAAAAAGTATAGGTGCGATCGATTCTAACAGTTAATTTACCCGATTCGATCGCTTCTTTGAGAAATTGCCAGTCAGACGCTTGTGCTTGAGCAAAAAATATCAGTTTCCCTTTTTGGGGCAACCAAGCACCGAGATAATTTAGGAAGATAATTCCGGGATTTGGGAGGGTGGTTATATAGGTGCCTTGGGGTTTTAAAAGCTGACGACAGTGCCAAAAAGAAGACTTAGCCACAGCATCGAAGATTATATCATATTTCTGCTCGGTTTTTCTCCAATCTTCTTGGGTATAATCGATAACTTTATCGGCTCCTAAAGAGGTGACATAATCGATATTTTTACTACTACAAACTCCATCTACTTGCGCGGAGAAAATTTTTCCTATCTGCACAGCAAAACTACCCACTCCTCCCGATGCACCATTAACTAAAATCCGATTTCCTGCTTGAATATTGCCAAAATCTCGCAAGACTTGCAAAGCGGTAGAAGCAGCTAAAGGAGTGGCGGCAGCTTCAATAAAACTCTGATTATGCGGTTTTTTAACTAAGAGGGAAGCGGGAATAATTGCATATTCAGCATAGGTTTTACCGGGCAATTGATTGAGAAAACCAAAAACCTCATCTCCGATCTGAAATTGTTCCACCTGACTACCTTTTTCAACGATAATTCCACTATAATCAAAACCTAATTGCAGGGGAAATTTATTACCTGTGGCTATTTTGAGCATCCCCCGACGAATCTTCCAATCAATCGGATTAATTCCCGCTGCCATAATCTTAATTAAGACTTCTTTCCCTTGGGGAATTGGCTTTTCTATGTCTGTGTATTGGAGAACATTACTATCGCCATAGCGATTAATGATAATAGCTTTCATAATTAAGAAAAAAGTTGATAAAATAGTAAGGGAGCAAAAGTAATGACCAAGAGAACCAAAATCCAAACTCGTCCCGCTAAAAGATTATAATCTTGCCCTAATCTTGACCAAGAGTGACCGGCGATAAAATGGCCGAACAGAAATTCAAAACCCACTGTTAATAGTAACCAAATTAAACCGATGGTAATTGCTTGACCGGACGATTCTAGACCCCAAAAATAGACAAGAGTGCCAATATAAAGACTAAAAAAGAGGATTCCTGTCAGGGTAGAAATTTGATGAGCGCGTAGTTCATCGAGATATTTTCCGTAGGTGCTTTCCCTGAGAATACCGTTACTAATTCCTATTACGATCATCGGGAGCCATAGAATAATGTAGCGACTAATCATAAGTTGTTGGTTTAGAACTCGCTCTAATTGGATTATATACCGCAGCTGCTCTGGGCAAATCTCTCAAGGCAAGAGAAAAAGACAAAAATTGCATTTATCCCATTAATTGACCATTTTTCTAGTTACGGTGTTTCTCATAAAGATGAAGCATAAACTGATCGGGTATCGTCTCGGAGTCTCACCAAAACGAAAACCTCATACCTCACCATTAAGATAACTGCTATAAGTAAGGACAGGGGTGACAGTAGGGTAAATTGTTAATTTTTTTGCTAATTCAGCTAAATCATCCGAAAAATGTCACACTAGAGGTAGGGGATCGTCAACTATCAATCATCAGCTTTCAGCAATTTTTGGCTATTTCCCCCGGGTATTGCTGGCAGCCGATGGGAAAAAAGATTAACTTCAACCCTGACGTTATCTGCTATCGAGGAGGCTAATT
Organism: Microcystis sp. M20BS1; assembly: GCF_020245305.1. Lineage (NCBI taxonomy): Bacteria > Bacillati > Cyanobacteriota > Cyanophyceae > Chroococcales > Microcystaceae > Microcystis > Microcystis sp. M20BS1. Next base: position 5,082 of record NZ_JADBUZ010000086.1, read on the forward strand.
CTATGGATAATACGGAAACAATCTCAGTCGATCGAGATACCAACAAACTCTATAATAAAATTCTCGTGGCTGTGGATTATCAAGATCCCACTCCAGAGGTATTGAATGCGGCTATTCTCTTAGCGAAAACCTACGCTAGTGAGTTGCGAATTGTTTATAGTATGTCTCAACCTTTGACTCCCTACACGGAAACTTTTATTTATGGTAATCTGATCGGTTATGGTGGCGGTTATCCCCCCGATATGATCGCCTTAGAACAACAAATCACCGAAGAAATGCAAGCGGAATTACAAGCTTGGTTAAACGGTTTAGTTGATCGAGCTAAGGAAGATAATATCACGGCCAAGGCTGATTATTATATCGGTGATCCGGGGCAGAAAATTTGTCAAGTTGCCCAGCAGGAGGGGATAGATTTAATTATTGTTGGTCGTCACGGTCGATCGGGTTTATCTGAGTTAATCTTAGGTAGTGTCAGTAATTATGTGGTACATCATGCTCCCTGTTCAGTTTTGGTAGTACAAATTACTCATTAATTAGAAAGGGTTGAAATCCATTTTTTGCTGTCCATTGAATCGCTCCATCTCTCCCGGTCCAGTAAGTCTTAATCCGGGCCTTTCTCAGTTGATTTTTGGCATTGCGGGAGAGATTGTTAGTGACAGCGATCGCTGTTTGTGGTCGAATTGACTCTAGCCATTGTTTATCTAGATTGCTTCCCTGCCATAATAACACTAGGGGGCTGAATTCTTGGGATAAATTAACGGGAATTTTCGGGTTGACAATCCATAGCCAAGATTGATTTTTTACCTGAAATTTAAATAAATTTTTCTCGAGCAATTGTCCAGTAATTTCACCAAGATTAAATTTTTCTAACTGGGATAAATTAATAGTTTTTTGAATCGGTATGCTCTGACTGATAGTTGAGAATTGCGCCGAATTATTGACGGTTATTGCTCTTTGTATTTGATTAATTCCCTCCTGTCGCAAAAAAGGCAAAACTGTATAACGTGCTGTTGCGGGTTCCTCCCCATTAATTAAGAGAGTATTTCCTCGATTTTGAATAATGATTACCGGTTGCGATTTGGTGGCTAAAACTGTCACCTGAGTTAAAGTTAAATGTTGATAAATAATCGGTATTAAAATTAAAGTGAGGATAAATAAACCAACTAAATGCCACCGTTGACGAAACCAGAGGTTGCAGCAGATTAAGGTAAGGCAAATATAAATAATTAACATCACTCCTAAAGATAATTTACCCGTGGAGTAGGTACTAAAAGGAAGCAGACTAAAAAAGTTGGTAATTTGCAGTAATAACTTGAGAGGGTAATAGAGAATACTAGCGCCGATACTGCCCAAAGGGGGATAAATTAAGCCTAAAAAAGCAGTAAAAACTCCTCCTAAACTAATTAGGGTAATTAGGGGAGTTGTGATAATATTAATGGGGATATTATAAAGAGCGATCGAGTTAAACGTAAACATTAATAAAGGCATAGTCCAGAGAGTGGCAGCTAGACTAATAGCTATAGGTTCAGCGATTAAATTAGGGAAATAGTCAATTTTATTTTTCAGTAAAGGAACGGTAATAATTAATCCCAAAGTCGCTAAAAAGCTTAACTGAAATCCTAAATCCCAAATCCAGAGAGGCTGCCATAATAATAGAATTGTAGCCGCTAGTAATAGGGAGCCTAAACTATTAACTTGTCGATTATAAAGCAGACCGATTAATGCCCCAATTCCCATCAAAATCGCCCGCATAACTGAAGGTTGTAACCCTGTTAAGGTGCCGTAAATTATTAAGATAGTAACGGCAATAATAAACTGTTTTTTGGGGGATAAATTGCGAGTAATAGTTAAAACAAATCCCAACAAAATAGACACATGAAAGCCAGAAGCTGCTAAAATGTGAGCCAATCCAGTTTTAATAAATAAATCTGTGATTTTTGCTGATAAATTAACCGCTTGTCGTCCGAGGGTAATGGAACTTAATAAAGTCCCTTTTTCTTGGCCTAGTCCTTGAATTTGTGCCTCAACAATGCGCTGACGAATCTGCCAAACTCCCCAAGTCGGTGATTTTTTATCAATAATTATTTCCCCTTTTAAACCAGCAAAAGCACCCTGACGCGCTAGATAATTAGCAAAGTCAAAAGCACTGGGATTATTGGCACGACGGGGACGATAAAGTAATCCTTTAACTGTTATTTCTTGTCCGGGATAAACCTGATTTTCTGCTAGATTTGGTAGAGTAACGTAGAGTTTACCCTCGGATTTTTTTGTGGGTAAATTCTTGAGGCTAAATTCTTTTACTTCTAACCAAAATTGTAAATTTTCTCGGCGATTGAGACGGATTTCTGATATAATACTCCCCGTGATTTTAATAGAGTTAACTACATTATTTTTTAAAAGATGACTGATATCGTTTGCGCTGGGGTAAGGAGTGCGAATTTCTAGATAAACAACGGCAAATATAGCTATTAATCCCGCTATCAGCCAAATTTTTTTCGGGGGACTTTGCCACCAAAAACGACGGATAAAAATTGTGGTTAACGTGGTAATTAGACTAAGAATAACAATTCTAATTATCACTTCTTGCCATCGGTTTAACTGGGGACTAAAATCTACCAGACCTGTAGATAATAATCCCAGAATATAGGCTAAACCAAGAATAACACTATTAGGGCGATTCATAGAAATTTTTGTCAAAGAATTTCAGAATTAGCGAGCATTATTTTTACCTAATATCAGCGAAAATCGAGATTAAAAAGTAACTTAGCATAAACACGATGGGGATCGTTAAATGTAGGTAACTTTAATAATTCCTGCTGAAAATTTTGCCATTCCTGCGTCAAAGGATGATTATTTTTAGTGAGAGGAGGAAGATAGGTTTGCAAGAAATTAGAGAAAAGTTCTTCTTGCCAACTTTGCGATCGAGGATATTCTTGAAGACTCCAATCATCCCCTAATTTAGCTGTTTTGGCCGCATATTGTACTGCCACTTCTAGACCACCAATTTGATCAACTAAACCAATTTTAACCGCATCTTTTCCCGTCCAGACACGACCTTGGGCCACAGTTCTAACCTTGTCTGGGGATAATTTTCGCCCCTGGGCCACCGTCTCGATAAATAAATCATAGAACCGATTAACTGCCGCTTGATAAATTTCTAATTCTTGGGGATTTTTCGGTCTGGTAATAGTAGATATATCGGCTAATTCTCCAGTTTTCACTGTATCCCAATCGATGCCATTATTATTAGCAATCTTCTGGATATTTAACAATAATCCAAACACACCGATGGAACCAGTAATTGTATCATTATCGGCAAAAATTCTTTGACCCCCCATGGCGATCCAATAACCCCCAGAAGCTGCCACATCACCCATAGAAATAATTACCGGTTTTTTCGCATCTAAACGCTTAATTTCCCGCAGAATCACCTCAGAAGCGGTGGCACTTCCCCCCGGACTATTAATCCGCAAAACTACCGCTTTCACCTCCTCCTTCCCCTGTAATTTTCGCAGTTCCTTCGCCAATTTATCCCCACCGATTTGGCCTCTATCTCCCTGACCTTCTACGATTGTCCCTTCTGCATAAACTATCGCTATTTGATTGCTACTATTTTCCTCCTCATCGAGAGAACTAGCATAATTGGCTAAAGAAATTTGCGAAAAAGAGCTAGAATTTCCCTCCTCATTAGTTTTATTTTTTGCTTCTCCCGTCAACTCTTTAGCTAAAACAATTACCCGATCTAAATAGGCCACTTCATCAACAAAACCCGCCTCTTTTGCCGTGGTTGCTTCCAGAATACCTTGAGTATCAGAAATAGTTTGCAGCTGTTGGGGGGTTAAATTGCGACTTTTGGCCACTGTGGAACTATAGTTAGACCAAATTGTATCGAGTAGGGTTTGCAGCTGCTGACGATTCTGGACACTTAAATCCTGACGCGTATAGGGTTCCACTGCACCTTTAAAAGAACCCACTTTTACCACTTGCACCCCCACACCATACTTTTCTAGTGCATCGGCAAAAAAGGTTTGTTGACTACTTAAACCATTAATTTCCATTCTCCCCACGGGATTAATAATCACCGTTTCAGCAACGGAAGCGAGATAATATTCCTTTTCCGTCCATTCCATATCGTAGGCGATAATTTTTTTACCCGATTGGCGAAATTTTGCCAAAGCTTGCCGCACTTCCGTCAGGGTAGCATAGCCATATTCACCGATATTGTCGCGACCATAGAGTAACAGACCGACAATGTTATCATCAAGGGCGGCCTTTTCGATCGCCGCTATCACCTGTCGCAAATTTAAAGTGGTCGTACTCTCACCGGTCAAACTATCGGCTAAACTGGAACTAGGAGGAGCATCGCTGATATTGGTGGCCAAGTTAAAAACTAAGACCGATTTTTCCTTAACTGAGGAGCTATCGCTAGAAATAAGCAAGGAAAGCAGTAAAAATGCTAATCCTCCCACACCTAAGACCGAAAATGCCAATAATCCCAGTAAAGTTCCCAAGCAACTAGCGAAAGTTTGTTTAAAAAACTGCCCCATCGGTTTTCATCTGCTACTAATTATCCTGTTTCCTATTGTAGGGATTCCCCGCCCAGAAACAAGTTTTTTATTTCCGAACAAATGTACTGAAAACCTTGGAGATAGTGACTGGAGTTGTGAAGTGTCAAGGGATCGGCTAAGATTGTGATAGACAATTTCCAGTCAAAGAGATGAATCAATTAAATTAAAGATAGATTCTGTCTTTGATCCCCCCTTCCCCCCTTGATAAGGGTGGTGTCTGGCAATTTTTAACACCCACCTACTTAAAAGAGATGAATCAATTAAAACCTAAACTCGTCAATTATCCGGATTGGGATCGAAAAGAACAAATTAAACGAAATCGTTCGGCCTTGGCTATCTTAGAACAAAGACGACAAAAACGGTCACAAATAACCGATGAGCAAGACCAAGAAATTTCCCAGTGTTTGCTCAATTTTCAGACTGCGATTGATAATGCTCGTCCTTTGGGTTCAAAGCTTTATAGCCAAGGATGATTGTCTTTATCGATTCGGGGGTTTTGGGTTTACTAACTCATCCTAAAAAAGCGTGTAAACCAGCTGACTGCGAAGACTGGCTTTATTCACTTTTCTCCAAGGGCGTTTATGTAGTTAGTTCCGATATCTGTGATTATGAAGTCAGAAGAAGCCTATTATTAGAATCGGTCAAAAAAAATTCCTTTAATAGCCTAGATAATCTTAATGAATTACGCAATGTCATTGATTTTTTAAATTTAGATACCGATGTGATGTTAGAATCGTCACAAATTTGGGTAGAAACTCGAAAGATTGGCAAACAAACGGCTGATAATTACAAGATTGACGTAGATATTATTATTTTTGCTCATTGGCAGTTATTAAAAAAACAATATCCGAGTCGTTATCTAGTCATCGCTACCACTAATGTCAAACATTTTCAGGGATTCGCAGAAGCTTTAAATTGGCAGGATATTAACCTATAACAGCTTTGATCTCGATCATTTTTTCACTTTAATTATTTAATCTTATGCAGTTTATTGATCGCGCCGAAATAGAAGTAGAAGGGGGTAAGGGAGGTGATGGAATTGTCGCTTTCCGTCGGGAAAAATACGTCCCCGCTGGCGGTCCGGCCGGAGGTAATGGGGGAAAAGGTGGTTCGGTGATTTTTGTGGCGACTCAGAACCTGCAAACCCTGCTAGATTTCCAGTATAGTCGCTATTTTAAGGCCGATGACGGCAAACGGGGCGGCCCTAACAACTGCACTGGAGCCAACGGTAGCGATCGCATTATTAAAGTTCCCTGTGGTACAGTGGTTTATGATCTCGATAGCGAGGAAATTATCGGCGATTTGGTCACTCCCGAACAGACTTTAATCGTGGCTGCCGGGGGAAAAGGGGGATTAGGCAACCGACACTTTTTAAGTAATAATAATCGCGCACCCGAATACGCTTTACCCGGTTTAGACGGGGAAAAACGCCATTTACGCCTAGAATTGAAGTTATTAGCGGAAGTGGGCATTATCGGGCTGCCCAATGCGGGAAAATCCACCCTAATCTCGGCCGTTTCCTCTGCTCGTCCCAAAATCGCCGATTATCCCTTTACGACTCTCATTCCTAACTTGGGAGTGGTACGCAAACCCACGGGAGATGGGACGGTATTCGCCGATATTCCTGGATTAATCGAGGGAGCGCACCTAGGAATCGGCTTAGGACACGAATTTTTGCGCCACATCGAACGTACACGCCTGTTAATTCATCTTGTTTCCTTGACAGCAGAAGACCCGATCGCCGATTATCAAATTATCGAAGGAGAATTGGCCGCCTATGGTCGAGGCTTAGAAAAGCGATCGCAAATACTGGTTTTCAACAAAATTGATGCTGTGGACGAGGAAACGATAGATAACTATCAAAGGCAGTTTGCTAAAATAACCAATGCCGAGATTTTGACTATTTCCGCCGTAACAGGAGCCGGATTAACCACTTTACTCGCCAAAGTTTGGCAGCAATTAGAGCAACTGGAGAGGGTCGAGGATGAAACCCCTTCCCTGTTTTCCTAAAATCGCTCGTTAGTTGTTGAGCTGCCGGGGTGCAGGTGGTCGGCGATTGCTCGGCCTTCTTTCCGTACCTTCAAAGTTACCATTAGAACGACGGGTGCGGCGCTGTTCGCCTTCATTTTCGGCCGCATAGACTTCTAGATAAAGAGAGCGACCCGCATTTGCGGCCGCCATCTCTAGGGTAGTTCTAATCGCCTGTAAATTGCGTCCTCCCCGGCCGTAAACTTTGCCTTTATCGGCATCATCGAAGGCTACACGCACCCAAAGACGTTCATTTTCCTTACAGCGCTCGATATCCAATCTCAGACTGGCCGGATCTTCCAAAAACGGCTCGATCATAAATTTCACCAGTTCGAGATAATTGGGGGTACTAGGCATTGATTTTCTCGAAAATTTTCTGTTTGGTGAGAATGCTGCGCACGGTGTCCGTCGGTTGCGCTCCTTGTTGTAAGCGTCGGATGATTCCTTCTTCATCGAGACGCACTTCATCGGTGCGGGGATTGTAAAATCCTAATTCCTCTAGGGGACGACCATCGCGACGACTGGTGCTAACGGCCGCAACGATACGATAACTGGCTTCGCGTTTTTTACCAAAGCGTTTTAGACGTAATTTGATCATGGTTACTCAAAAATTCTTCTTTCCGATTCTAACTCATCCCGGCGGTATTTCCACAAGTGGCGATCGAGGGAACGGTCGGCAGCCATTCGATATTATTGAAAATAACGCCGATATCTTATCAGTGATCAGTAAACAGTGAACTAAAAACTCAAATCTGATCCCGTCGAGCGTCTCCCGTAGGCTGCATCTCCTATTTGTGACTTTCTCTCACTTATGGTCAGCAGCAGTTATTAAAAGAGGGCGAATGCAATTCGCCCCTACAATAATATTATTGCGCCAATGGTAGGGGCGCACCGTGGTCAGTGAGTTTATCGAACTGCGTGCGCCCAAAATATGATATAGATATTTCTATAAAATTGAGATGCAGCCTTTCACTGATTACTGATTACTGTTTACTGTTTACTGATCACTGAAAGGCCTCCCGTCTTGACTAGGAAATTAATTTTGCACGACTACTTACCCTTCTCTAACCGTAAACTTTCCCATAATACTCTTGATATTCTTTGGATAACAAAGGTTGCCACCAATCCCGATGATCGAGATACCATTGAATGGTTTTTCTTAATCCCCCCTCTACCGTTTCTTCGGGTTGCCAACCTAATTCGGTGCGAATTTTAGTGGCATCAATAGCATACCGGCGATCATGTCCGGGGCGATCCTTGACAAAAGTAATTAAATTCTGAGCAGGTTTCACGGGTAAATCGGGAGCTAATTCATCCATTAAATCACATAACATCCTGACTAAATCGATATTTTTTACCTCATTATTTCCGCCAATATTATAGGTTTCTCCCGCTTTTCCTTTGTGAATAACTGTATCTAAAGCTTGACAATGATCCCGCACATATAACCAATCTCGAACATTTTGACCATCACCATAAACAGGTAAAGGTTTACCCAAAAGAATATTAATACACATCAAAGGAATTAACTTTTCGGGAAAATGATAAGAACCATAATTATTAGAACAATTAGTAATAATTGTCGGCATTCCGTAGGTATGAAAATAAGCTCTCGCTAGATGATCACTCCCCGCTTTTGAGGCAGAATAGGGACTATTAGGAGCATAGGGAGTAGTTTCGGTAAAAGCCGGATCATCTAATCCTAAACTGCCATAAACCTCATCGGTGGAAACGTGCAGAAAACGATAGTTATCGGGTTGGTGATTACTTAACCAATGTTGCCGAAAACTTTCTAATAGAGTAAAAGTTCCCACCACATTAGTTTGCACAAAAGCTCCAGGACCAAGAATCGATCGATCCACATGGGATTCGGCGGCAAAATGGGCAACTGTATCGATATTTTCACTGGCAAATAACTCATCAACTAAAGCTCGATCGCAGATATCCCCTTGCAGAAAACGGAGATTCTTTCTATCTTTCAGTGTCGCTAAATTATGCAAATTGCCCGCATAGGTAAGAGCATCGAGAACAATAACACGATCCTCAGGATAATTCTCGCACCAATGATGAACAAAATTCGAGCCGATAAATCCTGCTCCACCAGTAATTACTATGCTTCTAGCTTGATTTTCTATCGCCATGGCCACCTCTAGCAAAAGTTCGCTACTTATTTTAGGCTTTTTTGCTTCACACTTCTTCATCAAAAGTGATCTTATCGGAGTGATAATCCGGCGGTTCAACGTGAATTAAAATTCTCACAGGGCTAAATTGTTGGCTTAATCTTGCTTCTACCGCTTCCGTGATTGCGTGAGCAGTTTCTACATCTTGAGCGGAGACAATTAGGTGCATTTCCATAAATACCTGTCTTCCCACCACTCCCCGAGACGCGATCGCATGACAATTAAGCACCCCCGGCACCTCCATGACAATTTGATGAATCACTTCAGGAGCGATCGCCATTTCATCCACTAACAAAGGTAAATTTTCCTTGAGAACTTTCCAACCACTGCTAAACACCAAAAAAGCGACGGGAAAGGACAAAATCACATCTAACCATTGTAATTGGGGAATATTAGCCGTATTACCCACCCAAACCCCAACTAACCCCAATAAAACCGTAATTGTCACCCACACATCACTCATGGTATGACGAGCATCGGCAATCAAAATCGCACTACCGACACGCTGCCCCACGGATCTCTCATAGTAGGTGACAAAAATATTCACCCCTAAAACGATAATTAATAGCCATAATTCAGGACCGGCAATCTCGACAGGTTTTCCGCCTTTAATAATACGCATGATCGCCCCCTGCAAGATTTCAAAACAGGCAATTCCCAAAAAGGCAGCGATCGCTAAAGCTCCGATCGCTTCGTATTTCAGATGTCCGTAGGGATGATCTCGATCGGGATAGGGAGAGGAAAACCGCATCGCTACCAATCCCAAGACATTATTAGCACTATCGGTGACACTATGGAGAGCATCCGCTTGCAAACTCAAAGAACTAATTCTCAAACCCACCCCCGCTTTGATCCCCATAACCAAAATGTTCAGCAGCAGGGTGATCCAAAGAACCTTTTGGACAGTAGCCCGATTATCTTTTAAAACAGCCACAGGATTATCAGTTATCAGTGATCAGTGTTAATTTTCCCACTCTTATCTCCGTTTTTTTTCCTTTTTACTTTTGGCTCTTCTAGAGTACTGGACAGTGGGAAGTTCTTGCCGGGGGGGGAAATCTGACTATCCCCAGGATGTTCAGGCCCACATTCCGCACCCTAAGTGTCACAACGTCTCAAAAGAGGAAGGGGCGTGAGTCAAAATACTTATCTAGAGGAGTGAGTTGGCGGCAAGCTGCCAGCAACTAAGCCGAAAATTCCAGGGTTCCCCCAGTAATTCTCAATAAACAGTGCTTATTGAGAATAAACGGGCAATCAGACTTAACATCTAGCGGCGAGATGTTCGAGTAGTGCTTAAGTTTCATTACCCCTTGAAGTCAATCCATCTGGTCAAGATAAGAGATAATATTCCTGGCAAGGTTTGGGAAAAAATCTCAAAATGTTGCGCCTCTCATCCGTTAAGTTACTAATCTTTTGATTGTCTTGAATAGGTCGGAGATGAATCCCTTGAAAGTTCTGAAATATCCAGC
>NZ_JADBUZ010000087.1:0-45955 GCF_020245305.1 Microcystis sp. M20BS1
TTAGACATTGGGTCAACTCCTATACTGCATCTGGTTGGATATAATTTTATCTTAGTCTAGGCTTTAAGAAAATTTTCTTTCAGGAGCGATTAACTGTAGTCTTGTTGAGAATTAGAGAACTCAGATATTACTGGAAAAAAATACTTTCCAAGCAGCCGTAATAATGGCACTTCCCAAAAGGATAATCAATGTCCAGACCTGATTTTTTTGGGTTCCCTCTACCGATATTAGCCGATTGTCGATGCCTTCGATTTTCTCGTCTAACACTTTAATATCCCCTTTGAGATCAGTTACTCCTATTTCTAGTTTGGTTAACCGATCTTCTACCTTGTCAAATCTTTCGTTAACCCGCTTCTCAAGCGAGTCAATCTTCCCCTCAATCCTTGTGAGGACAGCTTCTAGGGAATAAGTAACAGTTTCGTTAGACATTTGGTAAACTCCTATACTGCATCCGGTTGGATATAATTTTATCTTAAGTCTAGGCTTTAAGAAAATTTTCTTTCAGGAGCGGTTAACTGTAGTCTTGTTGAGAATTAGAGAACTCAGATATTACTGGAAAAAAATACTTTCCAAGCGGCAGTAATAATGGCACTTCCCAAAAGGATAATCAATGTCCAGACCTGATTTTTTTGGGTTCCCTCTACCGATATTAGCCGATTGTCCATGCCTTCGATTTTCTCGTCTAACACTTTAATATCTCCTTTGAGATCGGTTAATCCTATTTCTACTTTTGTCAAGCGCTCATCAATCTTATCGATCTTCCCCTCAATCCTTGTGAGGACAGCTTCTAGGGAATAAGTAACAGTTTCGTTAGACATTGGCTAAACTCCTGTACTGCATCTGGTTGGATATAATAATTTTATCTTAGTCTAGGCTTTTTGGCATTCCTTAGCCTATAGTTAACTTCACTTCTGTCCAACCACTGAGATAGTGTTAGGTGAAAACTTCGCTACTTTCTTGTCACTGATTACCCGTTACTGTTCATTCTCTAGGAAAAAACCCTAACTGCCAATTTTTTCGGGAACTTCCTAAGATCCCATTCATCTTAAAGCCTAGATTCCGCCTGGAAAAAGGAGGAAATCCAGAGGAGTTTCCGGCTTTTTTCCTAGCCCTCTCGGTTTTCTTTTGGTATAAATTGGGTTATGCGTGCAAAGGAGTGAGCGAGTGACGTTTAGCATCGAACCAAAAATTATCAATCCGCCCAAAAACCGTCATGATTATCAATTGTCGGAAGTAATTCGCTATCGTGCTTGGGTAGAGATTGATCGATCTGCCCTACAACAAAACGTGCGAAAAGTCAAGGCCTTATTAGCCCCAAAAACGGAATTAATGGCGGTAATTAAAGCCGATGCTTACGGACACGGGGCAGTTAAGGTGGCTAACAGCGTTTTAGAAGCTGGAGCGCAGTCTTTAGCCATCGCGACTATCGGGGAAGGTATCGAACTACGGGAAGCGGGAATCGTTGCCCCAATTATGATTTTAGGGGCAGTGAACACCCCGGAAGAAGTGGCAGCCTTAGCCCATTGGCAATTGCAACCCACCCTGGTGCAAATCGAACAGGTGCAAATTTTTGCCAGCGTGATGAGACGCTTAGAGCAGCGGCTGCCGGTCCATATCAAACTAGATACGGGGATGTCTCGCTTAGGTACACAATGGCACAACGGCACCAAATTCGTCGAACAGGTTTTAGAGGCTCCTAACCTGAAAATTGCCAGTATATACTCCCATTTTGCCACAGCTGACGATCCCAATCCCGAGATCATGCAGTTACAACGGCAAAGATTCCAACAAGCGATCGCCGAGTTAAGATCAAAAGGTTATCATCCCCCCTGTCTGCATTTAGCCAACTCTGCCGCTACCCTAAGCGATCGATCTCTGCACTACGATCGAGTTAGAGTCGGATTAGCTCTCTACGGTCTTTATCCCGCCGATCATCTCACCGATAAAGTCCCTTTGCAACCCGTCCTGCAAGTAAAAGCGCGCATTGCCCAAGTCAAAACCATTGCCGCCGGTTCGGGAGTGAGTTATGGTCATCAGTACATAGCGGCAAAAGACACCCGTATTGCTGTGGTCGGTATCGGTTACGCCGATGGAATTCCCCGCAATCTCTCCAATCGTTTAAAAGTATCCCTGAGAGGACGTTTAGTACCCCAAATCGGCGCGATAACCATGGATCAGTTAATGATTGACGTGAGCGAGATTCCAGAGGTAAAAACAGGGGAAATCGTCACACTTATCGGTAAAGATGGCCCACAGTGCATCACCGCCGACGATTGGGCGCGGGATTTAGGTACGATATCCTGGGAGATTCTCTGCGGTTTTAAGCATCGTTTGCCGCGAATTACTATTAGCAATGGGTGATTATGGCGGTGATCTTAAAAAATGTCAATTGGCGGCAATTCTTACTGTTGACTGGTGAGATGTGTAATTAATTTTGCCTAGGTACTTACCGTTGTTAAGTGCGATCGCTAATTGTCCAGCTATATAAGGGGATGAATTCGCCGGTGCTTTAGGTTAGAATAAACAGGGTTAATCGACGGCAACTGATTAGTTTTACCCTAGAGGCAGCGATGACTACAAGCAACGATTTACCCCTACCCCCCGGCAGTTTCGGATTACCCCTATTAGGAGAAACAATCGCTTTTTTAACCGATGGGGATTTTGCCAGCAAACGTCATAATAAATATGGTCAACTTTTCCGTACTCATATTTTTGGCAGTCCCACGATAATTTTATCCGGTGCCGAAGCTAACCGGTTTCTCCTCAGCAACGAGAATAAATACTTTGCGGCAACTTGGCCTAAAAGTACCAAAACTCTCCTAGGTAGCGCATCTTTAGCAGTGCATACGGGAGATGTTCACGCTTCCCGTCGTCGTTTAATCTATCAAGCTTTTCAACCCCGGTCCCTAGCAAGTTATATCCCTACGGTAGAAACAATTACCGCTCACTATTTAGAGCGTTGGCAAACCGCAAAAACCCTGTCATGGTATCCTGAATTAAGAAACTATACCCTCGATATCGCCTGTAAATTATTTGTCGGTCTTGACCAGGGTTCTGCTACCAAATTAGGAGAAGCTTTTGATACTTTTTCTGCGGGACTATTTACCCTTCCCCTTCCCCTTCCTTGGACAGCTTTCGGCAAAGCATTACGCTGTCGAGAAGAATTACTGCAAGCGCTCGAAACTATCATTTTAGAAAGAAAAAAAAATGATGACTTAGGCCAGGATGCTCTGGCTATCCTTTTACAAGCTAAAGACGAAAACGGTGAAAGTTTATCCCTAGCGGAATTAAAGGATCAAGTGCTATTATTACTCTTTGCTGGTCATGAAACTTTAACCTCCGCTATCGCCACTTTCTGCCTACAAATGGCACTGCATCCCGATATTTTTCAGCTTGTCCTTGAGGAAATAACTAATTTTGATCTATCCACTCCTTTAAGCGTTGATACCCTCAAACAGATGACCTATTTAGATCGCGTTTTAAAGGAAGTTTTACGTTTTACTCCCCCCGTGGGAGGAGGATTCCGTCGGGTAATAGAAGACTGTCAATTTAACGGTTATCATTTGCCGAAAGGATGGATAGTGCAGTATCAAATCAGCAATACCCATAAAGATAATAATATTTATTCCCATCCTGAAACCTTTGATCCCGATCGCTTTTTAGCCGAGGAAAAACCCTACGGATATATCCCCTTTGGTGCGGGATTGCGCGAATGTATCGGCAAGGAATTCGCTCGTTTAGAGATGAAAATTTTAGCCGTCCGTTTAGTACAAAAGTATGATTGGCAATTACTCCCTAATCAAGATCTCACCCTCACCACTATCCCCACTCCCCATCCTCGCGACGGTTTACAAGTCACCTTTAAACCCCGTTAACCAGTTAGGATAAAAAAACTTTAAAAACAGTTTAGCGTTTTTCTCGTAGCCGTGAAATTTATTTCACGGCCTTTATTGTCGGAAATGCTCAGATTTTGAGCAGTCGGTGGAACTGACAGAGGTTAATCGGCAGCGGGTAAAGCTTTCGATAATTCTCCATTTTGCCGATGATTTGGTCTATCGAATTCGAGAACTAAGTAACGAATTAAACGCGCTAGGGATTTTTGTAGTAAACCTTCAGCAATTTTTTGTCCCATCTGTTGGGTTTCCGGTTTAGCGATTAGTTTCGTCATCACTGGCACCATAGCCATGGCATCAAATCCTTTCGTTTCCTGTAAAATACTAAAGATGTTGCGAAGATGCTCAAAACTCTTAGCATCACCCAACAATTCTGGGGGAGTTTCTTGTACCGTTAAACCCACCTGTTGCCGGAAATTAACCGTGAGATTAAACCAAGTGCGACGGCCGAAATTATCGAGGGTATTTACTAACTCATTCACTAATTTTTCGCGGATAAATATACCCCTATCTGACAGAAGAAAATCTAATGCTTGTTCGCTGACTTTCTCGAAGTTAAAATCATTAGAATCTTTAGCATTACGCAAGAGATTTTCTAAACGATTCCAGCGAAAAGTACCGTCTTTAAACAATAAATCCCGCAGGGAATCTCGCAACTCCGTGGAAGGATCGGTCAGCAGACGTTTGGCAATATAAGGATAGGCTTTACTCAGTACCTTAAAATTAGGATCGATGCCAATCGCTATTCCCTCTAAAGTCACCATCGAGCGAATAATCAGGGCATAATAGGCAGGAACTCGAAAGGGAAACTCGTACATCATCGCCGACATTTTATCGGTGATACTTTTAAAGTTTAATTCTGCCACACTCGCCCCCAAAGCATTACCGAAAACTTCCGAAAAAGCGGGAATAATTGGCTCTAAATTGGTAGTTGGTGATAGGAAGTCTAGTTTAACATAATCCTTGGCCAGAGACTCAAAATCCCGGTTGACTAAATGCACCACTGCTTCGATTAAACCGTAGCGTTGATAGGGTTCAATATTGCTCATCATGCCGAAATCAAGATAAGCTAATTTACCATCGGGAGTCGCTAATAAATTACCCGGATGGGGATCCGCATGGAAAAATCCGTGTTCAAGTAATTGACGCAAAGAACACTGCACCCCCACATTAACTAAGTAGGTGGCATCAATACCTTGCGCTTGAATTTCTTTGATATTAGTTAATTTTGTGCCGTCCACCCACTCCATGGTTAAAACCCGTCGCCCGGTATATTTCCAGTAGATTTTGGGGATGTAAATTTCGGCAATGTGACCATAAAGTTGAGCGAATTTTTCGGCGTTTTGTCCTTCGTGCAGATAATTAATTTCTTCAAAAATACGACCAGCTAATTCGTCGGTAATTGCCACTAAATCGGAGCGAAGTCTTTTAACATTAATTTTCGCCCAACTCGCCAAACTACGCATGATATACACATCTAAAGTTATACAGCGAATCAAATCGGGACGCTGTACTTTAACGGCGACTCTCTCTCCGGTTTTTAATTTACCTTTATAAACTTGTCCTAGGGAAGCGGCCGCTATGGGATTGGGGGATAATTCTGCATAAATTTCTTCAGGAGAATAACCTAATTCTTCTTCGATAAAACGATAGGCGATTTCGTTAGGAAAAGAGGGAATTTGATCCTGGAGAGTGGTTAATTCTTCTAAATATAAAGGCGGTACTAAATCAGGACGGGTAGAGAGAGCTTGACCGATTTTAATATAGGTCGGTCCCAATTTGGTCAACATTTCCCGCAATTGTACAGCCCGTCTAATTTCATTTTTCGGCGATTTTCCCCGCAGTTTATCCCACCAGATACCGATGAGAAAAGACAAAACTGGTAGAGTAATTTCGATTAATCTCCCCACAACGTCTAGAGGTCGCCCACGGTAATAGTCGTTAATAACTTGGGGATTGTAGCGCCAACTCTCGGCCACGTTGTCATCCATGGGGCCGATATCTTCCCGATGCTCTTCGGGAATATGGACGGGCTGCACTTCAACAGTAATCGCTTCTTCGGGTTGCGTCTCTGGGGAGATCATCTGTTCGGACATAGTTCGGTGACGGGGCAGGGTGATTTGTAAACTATTGTAACAAGTATCGGCTTTCTGCCCGATCTTGTTTTTGTCTCCCTAGTTCTAGGTTCAGGTTGGCCGTCAACTTTCCCCGGATGGTTATCGGTGTTTTTGACGATTTCGAGGCTGATACTGCCCTGATTATCCTTAATTGTAGGTGTCAAAAAATAGGGCGGTAATTTGGCTGATTTCTAGGACTTTGTTCAATAATTAGAAGGGTAAGTAGTCGTGCAAAATTAATTTCTTGGTTAGGATAGGCACTCATGCAATAGGCAATAGGCAAAAGCTTTAGGCTCTACCGAAACTGTCATGCAAAACTATCAACAACTCATGCTTGTAAAGCTTGTACAATAGGGCTTTGAGTTTTTATTAGATTGATATTTATCAACTTTAGAGCATTGCTGGACAGAGAGGAAGCTTGGGGAATTTTCTACAGTGTAAGTTCGGAAGAACCAAGCTTTATCGAAATGTGTAATTAATTTTGCTTAGGTACTTAATAATGGGAATTAAATGGCAGAGTTTGTTAAAAATGTTTAATGAATGGGTATTAGAAGAATATGGACAAAGATATGATATAAATTGGCTAGACATAGATAGAAAAAGTCTCAAAAACACCCTAAAGAATCCTAACAATGAACAACAAAATTTTATCATGCTTGTCTCATTGTTTAGTCAAGAAAGTGTCACTGACCCTTTACATTGAGCTTGTCAAAATGTGTCGAAATGTGTCGAAGTGTGGATTAGTATTACACTTAAAAAGAGTCGAAAACAAAAAAGGGTCTGAAATCGACGAAGGTTAAGCTATAATTGAGGATTGCTCTTTCCAAAATAAAGTTTTTACTGGGGATGCTTGACACTGTCAGAAAAAAACAATCAGCTTAATAGCCAAGAGTAAAAATGATTATGTTATCACCGTCAAAATAATAGTCATGGACGAAAAATATCAAGAAAAATAGAAGTTTTTAAAGTGAGGAAAAATGAAAGACAAGGGTTTGAAAATCTGCGAAGAATTATTAAAGTAGAAAGAAGGGGTAGTCGCGGGGATAAAACTTATGAAGAAACAGCTTACTATATCAGCGGTCACTGAGCCTGTCGAAGTGTAGCCTAACCGAATCCGCTCAAGTATTTGCTAAAATTATTCGAGGATATTGGAAAATAGAAAATCAGTTACATTGGGTAAAAGATGTAATTTTTGAGGAAGATAAAAGCGAGATCAGTGATTTTCAAGCGGCAAGCAATTGGTCAATTCTCACAACTATAGGATTGAATCTTTTCAGAGGTTTGGGTTTTCTCTCAATCACGGAGGGACAGAAGTGGTTAGCTGAACGTTGGGAAAAATTGATAGTTTTATCGACGTAAGAAGCAGAAAAATTAGCTAAATTAACAGGATGTACTCTCAGACAACTTCAAGAGAGATAGGCTTTTAGTGCCTTGAGAACAAGTTTTATCAATTTATTCATAATAAATATTGGCAGAGGATTAAAGATTAGTTATTGTAACTAACTCTTTTGATTAGAAAAAGATAAACTTGAGAATCTTAAGTCAAATTTATTGACTCAAAATCAGCTGTACTTAATTTAAATGAATCAACCCTACCTTAATCCCCCCTTGATAAGGGGGGTGTCTGACAACTTTTAACAACTACCTACTTAACTGCTCGATTAATCTGATAACTTTAGCCTTAATTTCATCGCGAACTCGGCGAAAAGTTTCCATAGGTTGACCATCGGGATCATCAATTAACCAATCCTCGAAAATTTCCTGTAAAACCCATCCTTCCGGCAGATTGACACCGCAACCACATAGGGAGATAACGGCATCGTAATCTTCAGGATTAAAATCCCTAATTGATTTAGAAGTTTGGTCAGTAATATCGATACCAATTTCCCCCATAACTTCGATTGCTCCGGGGTGAACTTTGGCCGCTTCTAATCCAGAACTGGTGACAGCAATTTTACCCGCACCTAAAGTTTTAGCGAAACCTTCGGCGATTTGGGAACGACAGGAATTTTTTCTACAGGCAAACATGACTTTTTTCATGATTTTAACTCCTAGAAATTGATTTAATTAATAGCTTTATGGGCAATTGTGGCTATTTCTTGGGCGGCTTTTTCCTTTCTTTCACTATAGCGATCGGTCAGATAATCTACCTGATCTCGCAGGAGAATGGTAAACTTATAAAGTTCCTCCATCACATCAATAACTCGATCTCGATAGGGGGAATCTTTCATCGTGCCATCCTCGTGAAACTCTTGATAAGCTTTAGCCACCGAAGACTGATTGGGAATAGTAAACATTCGCATCCAACGACCAAGAATTCGCAGGGTATTAACTGCATTAAAAGATTGGGAACCTCCGCTTACTTGCATGACTGCTAAAGTGCGGCCTTGAGTGGGTCTAACCGCACCAATACTTAAGGGAATCCAATCAATTTGGTTTTTGATAATGCCGCTAATATTGCCGTGAAGTTCGGGAGAAGACCAGACTTGACCCTCAGACCATTGACTTAATTCTCGTAATTCTTGCACCTTGGCATGAGTATCGGAAACACTGCCATAAATCGGCAATTCACGGGGATCAAAAAAGCGCACTTCTGCCCCATATTCAGTGATAATTCTGGCCGCTTCTTCTGCTAATAAACGACTGTAAGAACGTGGCCGCAAAGAGCCATACAGAAAAAGAATTCTTGGTTTGTGAGTCGATTGGATCATGGTGAATAATTATTTGTAAGGACTCAAGCAACGAGGATCGAGAAGGGTGGCTTTTTCTGGATCTCTGGGAAACCAAAAGGCGGTTTTTTTACAGAATTCTACCAACATTAACATCACAGGTACTTCAATCAATACCCCCACTACTGTCGCTAAAGCAGCCCCCGAATTCAATCCGAATAACATCACCGCAGTGGCGATTGCGACCTCAAAATGATTACTAGCACCAATTAAAGCAGCGGGAGCCGCATCTTCGTAAACTAAATTGAGTTTGAGAGCGGCCACATAACTAAGTAAAAAAATCAGATTAGTTTGAATAAAGAGGGGAATAGCAATCAGGAAAATATGCAGGGGATTACTAACAATTAAATCGCCTTTGAAAGCAAAGAGCAGGATTAAGGTTAACAATAAGGCAGTGATTGCCACAGGACTGAGATAGTGAAGAAAACGCGATTCAAACCAGGCGCGTCCTTTATGTTTAAAAATCCAGTGACGGCTATAGATACCAGCAATAAGCGGTAAACCAACGTAGATTAACACAGAAAAAACAATGGTCTGCCAGGGGACTACAAAATTATTAGCTGCCAGTAACCATTTACCTAGAGGAGCGTAGAGAAAAAGCATCGCTAGGGAATTGACTGCTACCATAATTAGGGTATGACCCTGGTTACTGTAGGAAAGATAGCCCCACATCAAGACCATGGCCGTACAGGGAGCAATTCCTAGTAAAATAGCTCCAGCAGTGTAGGAACTAGCTAAACTTACCGTCTGTCCTCGGATAATCTCCGTTTGACTCAACCAAGGCAGAAACAGCCAGCCGAGAAAAAATTGAGCCAGCGCCACCATGGTAAAGGGTTTGATCAGCCAATTAACCACTAAAGTTAAAATAACTGGTTTGGGAGTACGGGCAGCCCGGAGAGCCTGAGAAAAGTCGATCTTAACCATGATCGGATACATCATGAAGAAAAGACAGATGGCGATCGGAATAGAAACGTTATAGATACTCATGGCATCTAAAGTCTGCGCTACGTCCGGAAATAACCGACCGAGGGCAATTCCCGCCAAAATACAGAAAATAACCCAAAGGGTAAGATATTTTTCAAAAACACTAAGGCTACCACCAGCTTTGGCGGCTTTAGGATTGATTTGATTAGTCATCGCACAAAGGTGGAAAGAGAATAATGGGAGATTGGGCAACCCACCTTTATTATTTCAAAAAAAGTTGATATGTCAAGGGGAAAAGCTAGTTATAAAGCTTTAATATTTCTAAAAATCTTGATTGGTTACTTATTTTCCTCGCAGAAACGAGCGGTGACAAGGGAACTAAAACGACGATATTCGGATAGATATTCTTCTAGGAGAAGAAATTGAGATAGATTTAGGCTGTAGTAGATCCAACGACCTTCTTGACGACTGCGGACTAAATTAGCTTCTTTTAGCGTTTTTAGGTGAAAAGATAATTTAGATTGGGCGATATCGAGATGGTCGCGCAATTCACAGACGCATAATTCCTGATGTCGCAACAGTTGCAAAATTTGCAGCCGTAGGGGATCCGAGAGTGCCTGAAAACCAGTGTAAATTTGGGTTAACGAGTCGGGAGATGTGGTCAGAGAGTTGAACATTGAGATGGTCCCTCGGTGGGAAGGAAATAGGAAAGCGGGAAAATTCAGAATTGCAACAAAACTTTATGTATTTTTGTATCGAATCAGGAAAACCAGCGAATCATCCCCTGTATGATAGACAATGGTTTTGACCAGAGACAATGGTTTTGACCAGATTAGCCTTTTAAATCATTGTAAACAGGTTAGGAGACATCATGGAATTATTTGCGGCTCTCAATTTAGAACCCATTTTTCAACTCACCTTCGTGGCGCTAATCATGTTAGCTGGCCCCTTTGTCATTTTCCTACTAGCTTTTCGTGGTGGCGACCTATAAAAATCGCCTCCCACCCATTGTTATTCGTGCTTTTTTTGACTTCTCTCCTCTTTAGGGAGAGATTTTTTGTCTAAAAGTCAGGAGTCGGGAGTCAGTTATCAGTTATCAGTCATCAGTTATCATACTGAATCTGGTTATTAAAAACTGATTATTTATTCCCCCTCGTGCATGAGTGCCTCTCCTTATATGTAGCCTATACTGTATAAATCAGTGTTATATTGGTAGCCAGGATGTGGGAAAAAGGCAAAGAAACGGTACAGACAATGAAGTTTATTCACTGGAAAAAGCAGCAGTTATTGATGATTTTTGTCCTAGCGCTGGCAATTTCAGTCGCGTGGGGGACAATTTTGCCTGTTTTTACTCAAAAGCTTCCTGCACCTAATCCCTGTAACCAACTTAGGGGAGATATTCAAAATCGGGCAAAAAAAGATGCAGAAGCTGACCGTTTGAACTTTTTTAATACTGATAAAAAGAAAAAGACAATTGCTGATATTTTAAATTTGTATAAAGAGGTAAATTCTCAAGCTTCTTGTTTTCCACAGGATGAATTATGGGATATCTATGAACAACAATATGATATTAATAAATATCCTGCCTGGATACCTGTGCTTGTTATTCTTGTTTTGGGTGGTATTTTGGGGACTGTTATTAGTGATACCTTAAAAAAATGGCTCAATCAGTCTTTAGATGCGATTAGTAAATGGATTTATAAAACCTTCGCTGGAACACCCTTATTTGAAAATATTGCTCTTAAAAAGTATCGACAAGCATTAATTGATAAATATCAAAAACTTAATATACCTTTTCGTCCTCATCGTCCCCTAGAAATGCGGGAGATTTATGTTTCTTTAAAAGCTTTTAAAGCGAGCGATCGCTCTTTGATTGAAGCAGAAAATGCGGTGCAAAAATACCGCCGCTTAGTGGTTAAAGGTGCGCCTGGTTCGGGAAAGTCGATGTTATTAAAGTATCTAGCACTTTCCTATTCAGAAGGACGATTCAAAAATTTATCCGATCGTCCCGTGCCAATTTTACTAGAATTGAACCGCCTTAATGAGGCTAATTTGACAGTAGAAAAGTTAGAACAACAGTTAGTAGAAGCTTGCGATCGCCATAATTTTCCCAAAGCTAATCGTTTCATCTCTCAAGGTTTAAAAGACGGACGTTTACTGCTGCTTTTAGATGGGTTAGATGAGGTTAGTAGTGGCGTTCGCTCTTCTGTTGTGCGGTGTCTTAAAGACTTTTTAGGATTACCAGAGTATAAAAAATGTCGGGTAATTATTACCTGTCGGACGGCTGTTTATCATAATGAGTTTGTCGATAACACCGAGGAAACTTTAGAGATTGACGAATTTAGTGACCAACAAATGCGCCGCTTTTTGCAAGCTTGGAAGTCGGAAATGCCGCCAGAGAAATCAGTAGAACAATTGATTCAAAACTTGCGAGCTAAACCGAAAATTATGGCACTGGCGCGGAATCCCCTACTGTTAACAATCATCGCTTATCTTTATACTGATACTCCCTTCGTTTTACCTCATTCGCGAGCCGAATTTTACACTAAAGCTACTGATGTTTTATTAGAATTGCGCGATCAAGAAAGAAATATCCCTAATCAATATAGTGGTGTCAACAAGCGGCGAGTTCTGCAACATTTAGCACTCTATGCTCAGAATAGCGCTAAGCGACAACAGCAAGATCGCCGCAGTCTTCTTGATTCTGAAGTATGGGAACAAGTTAAACAAGTCTTACCTTCATTAAATCTAGAGGCTAAAGATGCTAATTCTATCGTTGATGAAATCGTCAAACGCAGTGGATTATTGCTTCGCATTGATGGCGGACAGCGTTATTATTTTCCTCATCTCACTCTACAAGAATATTTCGTAGCAGCAGCTTTAACAAACAGACAAGATGAATTAATTCAAAAATGGCAAAATGCTCCTAGCGACTGGCTAGAAATTGTCAAGTTATGGTGTGGATTGGCAAACAATAGTACGGATTTAATTACGGCGGTATATCAACAAGATGCACTGACAGCATTTGAATGTCTAGCAGATGCTCAAGAAGTAAAAGCAGAAGTTGCTCAGGAGATTATAGATTATTTTAAGACACAATTGAGAACCGATGAATCAATTTGTAGTGCTTTTGGCTCAGTAGCGGCTGATTTTCGTCCTAGAGGGAAAGCATTATTTGATTTTTTAGTTGCTAGTTTAGATAATTCAGCCAGCCAAAAAGCAGCGGCTCAAGCCTTATCCGCCACTAATTTGCCTCAAGCAGTAGAAAAATTAGTTATTTACTATGATCCCAATCAACCCCATTTTATAGAAGTGCGAGAAGCCTTAATCAGAATGGGAGGTTTAGCAGTTAATCAACTAGAATCTTTAGCTCGAAAAGGCTCTATAGAAGCAATGGATGATCTAGTTAAAATTGCCATACCAGAAGCGGCTGAGGCACTTGAAAGATTGCAGGAAGATCCGAACTTAAGCGGAAAAGTAAGTTTTCGACTTGCAGCACTGTTGAAGGAGTTAGAAGATAGTCAAGCTGAACGCGATCGCACTTTATAATGAAGGAAAACTAATGCTATTCAGATTCATTCGCCGACTAAAAAATCGAGCCGTCAAACAAAAGCGCCAGCCACAAGAGGTAATCGAAACGGACTTAAATTGGATTTGGCAACCTTTTGAAAATTCAAGCACTTTGCAGTTCTCTGCTACTGTCAAGAAAGTTGCTGCTGCAATTATTGAAAGCTCTGCTGATGATATTCCTAAAATCACTTTTGAACTCGATCCTCGGTTAGTCATTCCTTTATGTGCGATTCAGTTACAAAATGAAATTAATCTAACTCAATTAAGTTCTTTTAAAAACAAAATTGAATCACTTTATTTACTTGACTTCAATTTAGCTGCTAAAATAGAGTTTGTTGATCGAGTTTTAAGTGAAATTACTCCAAACCAGCGTTGGTTATATTTATTTAAGAGTCTGACACCTGAATTACAATTTGCCTTACTGTCTCGCTTAATCAACTGCCGCCGCCCCACAAGAAACGACTGGCATAATCTTTTTAAGAAGATAGAATATCAGTTTAAAAAAAGCCGAGAATATCTAATTGTTTTAACTGTTGTCTTCTTGCTCTCTCTTGCATCTGTAATTGAAATATTCGCTATCATGTACAGTCAGCCAAAAAGTTGGGTTAATGGCTTGATGGCAATCACAATTGCTGTTGTGCTGTATTTTTTGATAGTTTTATGGCGAGAAATTATACTCGAAAAAGATACATCAGAGCCAACTTTATTGATGCAATTGGGCTTACTGGGACCCTGGACGTTTTGCCAAGAATGGTATCGACAACTCAGAAAAAACCTACTTTGGGCAGGGGTGACAGAGTATGAGCTTGCGGATGTGAATGCGGCTGTGGCCGTGGTTGTGGCTGTGGTTGGGACTGTTTTTGTGCCTGTGGTTGGGGCTGTGGTTGTGGCTGTGGTTGGGTCTAGAGCTTGGTTTATAGCTGTAGTTGGGGCTGTGGTTGGGGCTATGTATGGGGCTATGTATGGGGCTGCTTTGGTTGGGGCTGGCTCTAAATCTAAATTTGGAATCTGGGGCGCGGCTGTGTCGGTTGGGATTGTGGCTGTGTATTGGGCTGTGGTTGGGTCTATATATGGGGCTGGTTTGGTTGGGTTTATAGATGGGTTTTGGGCGGTGACTGGGGCTTGGTTTGGCGCTGTAGCTGGGTTTTGGGCTGTAGCTGGGTTTATAACTGTGGTTTGGGCTGTAGCTTTGGTTTCGGCTGTAGTTTGGGCTGTGGTTGTGGCGGTGACTGGGGTGGTGGTGGTGGCTGGATCCGTTGGGGCGGCGGCTGTAGCTGTCGCGGTGGCTGGCACGGTGGCTGGAGTTATTGTCTTTGGTTTGGGAATTTGGTATCTGGCTAAAGAAAAAACAGATTTAGGATGGGTGCGATTCTTGTCGATATTGGCTTTTCCCTGGTTTTGTTGGTTTCCCATTGTATTTGGGTTTACCTCTTTTGCTCTGTATCATCGCCTATCTTGGGAATGGCAATCAATATCCCTATTTTGGCTAGTTATCTTCGGATTTTGTACTGTCCTTTGGGTGCGAGGTAAAAAATTAGAAGAAAAAGCCCGCAACCCCCTCAGAGGCATTTTAGATGGGCAGTAATAGTCGCCCAAACAGTAATAAACTTGACGATGTTATAGAAATTCTTCTACTGTTGAGATACAGTGAACAGTAAACAATGAAATGACAACTGATAAGGGACTTGCGCTTTGATAATGTACCTTTTGGGCGAACGCAGTTCGCCCCTACATTGTGGGCAAAATCCGTTACTGTAGGGGCGCAAAGCTTGCGCCCTCCGATCGATTGGGATATTATTCCCACGCAAGTCCCTAAGCTGTTCGTAATTTAAATTGCTTGTTGAGACGAGGCAAAAGGCAAGAGGCAAAAGGCAACAGTAAAGGGATTGGGGGAGGTTCAGCTAATCTAAGAATAAGCGGTTTAAATGCGTCTTAGCTTAACTGTTTACTGTTTACTGTTTACTGAAAAGCCCCCATTGCCACTTCCCCACTTCCCCACTTCCCCACTTCCCAATTCATAATTTATAATTCATAATTCACAATTCCCACTCCCCCTCTCCTAACAATCGACTGCTAAGATCGAACAGAGCGATCGATCTCTCGCTCCCACGATACCTGATAAAACTATCCATGATCATTAAAAATAACCCCTATTATCGGGCTGTAATCGGCTTTTGGGTCGCTTTCCTTGTGTTTTGGGGTTTTGGGAGTTTCTCACCCCTTCTTGCCCAAGCGAAAGAGCAATCAGCCGATGTGCAATCGATTACCCCCTACCTTAAGCAATTTCAACAAAAAATTACCGAATTTCGCCTCGACAACGGACTAAAATTTATTATCCTAGAAAATCGCGATGCCCCGGTTATTTCCTTTGTCACCTACGCGGATGTGGGAGGTGCCGATGAACCGGACGGTAAAACAGGAGTTGCCCACTTTTTGGAACATTTAGCCTTTAAAGGCACAAAAACCATTGGTACTACCGATTATCTTAGCGAGAAAAAAGTCCTCGATCGCCTTGAAGCTATAGACAAAGAACTGCAAGCGGCCAAAAAAGCGGGTAAAAGCGCAGAAGTGGCTAAATTAACGGAAGAATTTCAAAAAACTAAGGCAGAGTCCGAGAAATTCGTCCAACGCAACGAATACGGGCAAATTGTCGAAACTCAGGGGGGAGTCGGTTTAAATGCCACCACTTCCAGCGATGCAACTAGCTATTTTTACAGTTTCCCGTCGAATAAATTGGAATTGTGGATGTCTTTGGAATCGGAACGATTTTTAGAACCGGTGTTCCAACGGGAATTTTACAAAGAAAAAGACGTAATTCTAGAAGAAAGACGGATGCGGACGGATAATAGCCCCTTGGGTCTATTAATCGAAGCTTTTCTCGATCAAGCTTATACTGTCCATCCCTACAAACGTCCCGTTATCGGCTACGATCGAGATATTCGCAATCTGGAACCCTCAGATATCCAAAACTTTTTCGATAAATTTTATCCTGCCAGTAATTTAACCATAGCTATCGCCGGAGATGTGGACCCAGAACAGGTCAAACAGTTAGCTAAGGTTTATTTTGGTCGTTTTCCCGCTAAACCGAAACCCCCACAGGTGAAGGTAGTGGAACCGAACCAAACCAAAACAAAGGAAATTACCCTAAAATTAGCCTCGCAGCCTTGGTATTTAGAAGGATACCATCGTCCCGCCCTCAATCATCCCGATCATGCGGTTTACGAGGTTATCGCCACTTTAATGAGTGAAGGAAGAACTTCGCGACTGTATAAAGCTTTAGTGGAGGACAAACAACTTGCTCTCGCTGCCCAGGGATTTAACGGCTTTCCGGGGGATAAATACCCGAATTTGCTCTTATTCTATGCTCTGAGCGCTCCTAATGTCAGCCTAGAGGAAGTAGCGCAGGGTTTGAATTTGGAGTTGGAAAGATTGAAAAATGAACCGGTTTCGGAACAGGAATTAGAACGGGTTAAAAATCAACTACGGGCAGCCCTATTAAGAGGTCTTGATTCTAACATGGGCATGGCGCGATCCTTGATCGAATACGAGGTAAAAACCGGCGATTGGCGTAATTTATTCGCCCAATTAGATGCTTATAATGCTGTCACGGCAGCTGATATTCAACGGGTGGCTAAAGAGACTTTTACCCCGGAAAATCGCACTATTGGCCGAATTTTACCGAAATAGAGAGATGGGGAGATAGGCGATTTTTCAGTGAGCGGTATTAGGTGAGCATTCCCTGAAAAAAAGCTACCTTCTCTCCTCTTCTAGGTTCTGTGTGATAAGTTTAACTTACTATATGATCGATCGATCTTTGTGTCCTTTGTGTCTTTGTGGTTCGTTCCACCCCCTCGCTAGGAGGAATGTATCTTAGAATACATTTTACCCACCAAATCCAAGAGAACCCCTTCTCTCCTCCCCAGTGCAGTCTTAACAAGTAATTTAGATACCAGTTCATCACCCACTGCAGGATCGCAGAATCCAACCCAGTAAGACTCCAATACCACCAAAGCGGACAATTTGCCAAAAAACTTCCCCCAGCAGTCCGCGACGGATTCCTTCCCAGAATAGGCGCTTTAATTCCCCTTCTTTAAGTAAATTGCTTTCTAAAATTACCTCTAATTCTTGAATCTGTTCGCGAATTTGTACTAATTCCTTTTCTAGTTCAGGTAGGGGATTTTCGCGCCATTGGGGTTCTATTTGGCTAAATTGTGCTTCTAGGTCTTTTTTTTGCTGTTCTGCTTCATTGATCTGTCGATAACGGTCTTTTAGTGATGCGATCGCCGCTTCGACTTCTTCAATCGCTTCGGTAAATTCTGCCGATTCATCGTTAGGGTAGGGGTTTTCTTCTAAGGACATGGACTCGATCCGATTGCCTGCGTCTAAACTATAGTTATAGACGATTTTACGGTTTTACGAAACCTTTTGATTATGATTCCATCCCCTGTCTCTTCCTCCTCTCAGACTGTTGATGATCTATCTACCCTGGAATTGGCGCGGATTTTGGCGGAACGTTTGGCGATCGCACCAATTGACTGGCATCGTCTGAAGGCCAATCGTAATGCTCGGGCTGCTGAACAATTGGGGACGGCTTTGGTGTTTTTATTAGATAATCAGCCAGAAGAAGCACTTCCTCGGCTACAACAGGCTACAGGCTGGCTTGATCGCTCGATTTCTGCTCCTCCCTGTCCTTCTCACGGTCATGGTCATTAATTCAACCAGCGTTCCTGTTTAATTTGTTTAGAAAGTTTCAGTTGGGTTCCTGTTTGATTCCAGTGAACTTGGTCGAAGATTTGATATAACATACACAGTCCTCGGCCATTTTCCGCTTCTTCAGGGGGAAAATTGGGGCAATCGCAACTACAGCCATGATGGTGACAACCTGGCGTAAATCCACCACCTTCGTCGGTAATTACCCAAGAATACTCGTCTTTACTGCTAGAAAATTGAACAACGACGGTTTTGCTGGGATCGAGATGATTACCGTGTTTAGCGGCATTAACTAAAGCTTCTTGCAATCCTAATCTAATTTCTGGTTCTAATTCTTCGGGAATACTAGCGGTCAATAAATCTAAAATCGGACAAAGATACAAGGTGGAAGCGAAACTCATGGTGTTCCAGCTTCGTTTGCTTGTTGGCAGTGAAATAGCAATCACGCGCTTTACCTCTAGCTTTTATTCAATGACTGTTCTCTTACAGAAAGATCAAGGTCTCTTAACCGTCGATCTAGATGATTGCCATACCTAATAAGTCATATTTTGTCCCTTTTCTGTCTCTGAGATGGATTAGATATTTTTATGATTGATCTACAAACCAATCGAAAATCAAGGCAACTTTGAGCGGGTGATTAATTAAAAAAGCGGCTGATTGGAACGGTTCCTAATATGCTATTATCCTTAACCGTTGACTTTTCAGCTATAAACGGCTAAAGGGTCAGGTTTTCCCCCTTGTTTCATCATACCATATTTGTGTTTTTTTGTCTAAGAAAAGCAGCGCATTCGACGTGGGGAGTTTGAGGAAAGAAATCGGCGGTTTGCACTTCTAGCAGTTGATAATCGCCTGTTTGACAGAGATATTGCAAGTCTCTGGCTAAAGTTGCACTTTGACAACTTATATAAACAATGCGTTGACTTTGCAGCTGTAACAAACTATCAAGGACAGAGCGATCGCAACCTTTGCGGGGCGGATCGAGTAGAATAATGTCGGGTTTAACTGTCAGTTGCGGTAAAGTTTTTTCTACTGCCCCTAAAATAAAGGTTGTGTTGGTAATATTATTTAATTGGGCGTTAATCTTGGCTCGATCGAGGGAAAAGCTATAGGATTCTAGTCCAATCACCTCTTTAACCCGTTTAGCGAGGGGTAAAGTAAAAGTACCGATACCACAGTAAGCATCAATAAGAATTTCTTCACCTTTAAGCTCTAATTTCTGGCAAATAAGCGCCAATAAAGCTTCAGCAGCCTCTGTATTAATCTGAAAAAAGGTATCGGCAGCCAATTGATAGGTTAATCCGGCGAACTTTTCGTTAATATAGTCCCTTCCGGCGATAGTTGTGGTCTGAGTGCCAAAAATAGCATTACCTCGATCGGGGTTATAATTCAGGGTTACACCGACTAAATTGCCGTATTTTGCCAGCCATTGCCGCGCTTGGGTCTCAATTCCCTGTAAATTATTATCGGTACTAATCAGGGTTAATAAAATTTCTCCCGTGTGGCGGCCAATTCTTAGGGATAAATGGCGTAATTGTCCTTGATGGGTCTTTTCATCGTAAATTGACCAGCCTTGCTCCTGAATATCCTGTTTTATCTCTGCTAGAAACGGATTTAAAGCCTGATCTTGAATTGGACATTGATTGAGATTAATCAGATGATGGCTGCCGCGACGATAATAACCCGCTTGCACATTGCCGGTGGAGGAAAATCCGAGAGGATAGGTAGCTTTATTGCGATAAGCGAGGGGAGAAGTACCGGTGAGGGGAGGATAAACCAAAGGATCGGTAAAACCGCCAATTCTGGTTAATACCTCTTGTACTTGCTCTTTTTTGACCTGCAGCTGAAATTGATCCTCGATGTGTTGCCATTGACAGCCACCACATTTATCGGCAACGATGCAGCGAGGCCGGATACGATGGGGAGATGCTTGTAGAATAGTTTGTAGTTTGCCGATCGCATGACTTTTTTTGATATAGGTGATGCGAGTTTGAATGCGATCGCCAATAACCGTATCTGGCACAAAAATCACCTGTCCTCGGTATTTTCCCACACCTTCGCCCGTATGGTTGAGGTCGGTAATCTCGATCTCGATTAAATCACCTTGTTGCATAGTTAGGGAAACCAGTTTTCATCCAGGGTTTCTTCTCAGTAAAAATAACCCAACTCTATTCTACAATCAAAAGTTAATTTTTCTAAAATCCTAGATCGGCTTTGGCAATTTTGGCCGCCGCTAAAACTTCCTCATCGGGTAATTCTCGCCAGTCGGTCGCACCTATTTCAGTATAGAATTTTTGATCGTAGGCGCGAGTACGAATTACTACCGGCATAGGGACCGCATGACCTAAAACTAAAGCTTGTTGTTTTGAGTCTAATTTCGCTAAAACTGATCGCAAACTTCCCCCTCCAGAAACCCCAGTAAATATGGCTTCGATGTCCTTTTCATCGTTTAATAAACAGGTGATTCTCGTCCCTACCTGAGACATAACTTCGTTATCAATTCCTGAAGGTCTTTGATCGACAATTAAGAGAGTAACAAAGTATTTTCGCATCTCCCTGGCGATGGTTCCAAAGATAGTTTGATGTACCACAGCAGAATCAAGAAATCGATGAGCTTCTTCAATGGTAATCACTAACTGTTGTGGCCGATCAACGGGGTTTTTAGTTTGTAAAAAATATTCAGCTTTTTTAACATAATTAGCATGAATCCGACGGGTGATCATATTGGTGGCTAACATATAGGAAAGCATATTACTTTGGGAGCCAAATTCAATAACAACGTGCTTACCTGCATCTAAAGCTTGTAAAACCTGATCGATATAATTGTGGGGACAAGAACTTCTTAAATATTTCAAACTATCTAGACGCATTAATTTTCTCTGGAGGGACATAATTGATCCTGCATGGCCCTGTTTTTCTGTACAGAAGATTTTAATATCCTCGTTACTCATATTCAATAACTGAGTAATCCAAGATTCTCCATACTCGTTATAGAGAATATTGGCATTATCTAAACTAGCTTCCGAGATGCCTAATTCCCGACCGATTAAACGAATATCCTCGATTTCAATCTGATTATAACTTAAGAATAATTCCTGCGCCCCTCGTACTCCCCGGCGTTTGGTAGAATCGGGATCGAGGGTATAAATTTCTACCTGTCCGGGAAATAATTGACATAATCCTTTCACCGTAGAAACCTCCTTCCCTTCTTTCATCGCTTCCCAACCGTATTCCGAGTGCATATCAAACATGAGGTTAACCCCTGCTTGTTTGCGAATAATACCCGAAATTAGTAATCTGGTTAAAAAGGATTTTCCCGTCCCGGATTTGCCAAAAACGCCGTTACTACGTTCCACAAAGCGATCAAGATTAATACATATTGGCACGTCCATGTCAAGGGGTTGACCAATAGCAAAATTCTTTCTGGTGGGATCATCTTCCCAACCGAAAACCATGCGAAAATCCTGCTCACAAGCTTCATAAACTTGGCTAAAATGCGCGGGAATAGTTTTAACTGGCAGTAATTCTAAATCGGCGCTAGTTTGGGGTTGAAAAGAGCCTAAGGAAGTGTCGGAAACTGCCGGGGAATTACCTCCAGTCGGTGTAAACATAAGCATAGGCGATAGTTCAATAGTACCATAAGTACCGCTACCCGCTAAAACATCGCGCATAAAACTATCATCGGGATGGGGAGGATTCGCGATAATTCGGGGACTAGAGTTACCCAGGGAGACATCGGTGAGGAGACAGAAAAAACGCGAGCGAGTGCCTTGCACCACTAAAAATTTACCGACGCGCATATCTTCTACCGAAATATCCGGATAAAGACGGATTTCTAAACCTTCACTCAGGGAACCTTGAATAACCGATCCGAGGGGCTGTTCACTCATGCTAACCTTGATTTGTGGCGATGAATTATGAATTATGAATTATGAATGAGGAAGTGTTTTCAGTGATCAGTAAACAGTGATCACTGAACTTAAAACTCAAAACTAATAACTGATAACTGATAACTGATAACTGATAACTGATAACTGATAAAGGGGTTTAAGAAAAAAAATCGGGTTGATCAACGGGAAGCAAGGAAATAGCCAAGGGAGAAGAGAATGCCACTAAAAAAGTGAAGATTAACCGCTATAAACTTGCAGTTACTGACTAGCTGAGGTTGATCGTGATTTTGGTTAACGTGGTGGACTAATTGCCAAGCGAAAGGGAGACTAAGGAAGATTAAGAGGGTGAGAGGGGGATAAACCTGCAGCAGGACAAAAACTACCGTTAAAACGTAAACGAGAACCGTCACTACGGTTAAAACTCTAGAACCTTTTAAAGTACCTAAACGAGCAATAGGTGATTTTTTACCCGCTTTGAGATCATCGGCAACTTGATGGAAATGGGAACAAAAAAGGATGATAGAAGTGGTAATCCCGATAATAATTGAAGCCGCTAGACTAGAGACAGAAAAAGCACCCACTTGGGAATAGTAGGCAGCAGCAATCGCCAAGGGTCCAAAAGTAAAGAAACAGATAATTTCACCTAATCCTTGATAACCGAGACGGAAGGGAGGCCCTTGATAGGTATAGCCCAAAAAACAGCAGAGGGCGATTAATTCTAGGATAGTCCAATCACCTCGCCAATAACTAATAGCAAAAATACCAGCAATACCCACTAATAGAAAAAGATTACTGAGCCAGAAAATTAAAGATTTATTGCCAGTTAAATTAACGATCGAATGAGCTTTATTAACATCGATCCCAGTATCGGCATCAAAAACATCATTACTGAGATTTAACCAAGCGAGAATTAAAATAGCTGAGAGGATAAAAGTGGCAAAAATCGGCAGAGAAAATCCACCTGTTTCCTGATAAGCGATCGCTGTTCCCAGAATAATCGGTATAATCGCCACACTATACATTGGTGGTTTAAGGGCTGCTAACCAGAGTTTTTTGGGTGAGGGAGTGGTGATAGTATCGGTGGTCATAGCTGAATAATAATCAGGAAAACTCGATCGCTCTAGGGATAAAAAACGAGGGTTTAAGGTAGAATTATAGCTTTTTGTGCCTCCACTAGAAAGGCGGCATTTCCTATTTGTGGTGATCAACAGAAGTTATTAAAAATGGCAGGGGTGCAGGGGATGCGCCCAAAATTTAACATAGGGTGTTATTCTCTAGACGGTAAGCTGAAAATTCCTATAACTTTCCTAGCCACCGATGAGAGCGATCGCTAAAGATGATATTCTTTATATTCACCATGAGGATGTGCCAGTTTATAAAAAAGGCGGTTCGGTGGTGAGAAATAGTTATTTTTGGGCGCTAAAATCGATCGCCTGTGGAGCGCGTCGGGGACAGGATTGGGAGTTCGATGCGGAGGTGTGGGTGGCGCTGGTGCGGATGTTGCTCTGTTTTGCCAATTCTGGCTATTTGGGGGATGGTGAGACAATTTTAGAGTTTACTGTCGATTGTCCCATTCCCGAACCTTTGCGGGGGATATCTACTTACTTATAGCCTCGCTGAGATAGTTAGCGGTGGATTCCACTAGGGGAATAGTATTTTCGTATAACATTCGCGTCGGTCCGATAATGCCGACACTACCGACGGGAGTATCTCCCTGTTTATAAAAAGCGGAGATAAGAGTACAAGGGCGCATGGATTCCAGAGGATTTTCGGAACCAATGGTGATTTTGACTTTTTTAGCTGATTTTTCTAGTTCTGGTCTTTGTAAAATCAGGGGTAAAAGGCGATCCTGTTCTGCTTCCAATAGATGCAGTAACATTTGTACTTGTTGCCATTGGGCGAATTCTGGCTGTCGAATGACTTCAGCGACACCATGGACGATAATCTCTGGGATGGCAGTGGATTGGAGACTAGCGCTGATTTCTTGGCTTAATTGTTGGAGAAAATGAGTATAACGGGTAAATTCTCGCTCGATTTGCTGCCAATCGAGGTTAATTAAATCTGCCAAGCAATAACCTTTTAATTTTTCCCCGAGAAAATTAGAGAGGATTTGTAATTCTTCTGCTAATCCATCCTCCTTGTCCGTTGCCATAGACTCAGGAATCTCTATCATAACCGAGCGTGTTTGTAAACTATCTGTAACAATAATTAACATGATCTGCCGGTTCGAGACAGGGATTAATTGCAGATGACGCAGGGTATTAGTGAGGGTGTGGGGAAGGGTAACGATAGCGATATAACCGCTTAAACCGGCTAAAAATTGGGTGGCCCGTTGCAGCAGACTTTCGAGACTCCAAGCGGGAGATTTAGCGTTTTGATGCAGATAATAGCCGATTTTTTCGCCGATACGGTCATCGGGAGTCATTAACTCATCGACGTAGAGACGATAACCCCAATCGGAGGGAATGCGTCCGGAGGAAGTGTGGGGTTGATAGAGTAAACCTTCTTTTTCTAGTTTACCGAGAGCATTGCGAATCGTGGCGGAACTAACAGTAAATTTGTACTCCTCTAGCAGAGTTTTCGAGCCAACCGGTTCGGCTGTGGCG
Source organism: Microcystis sp. M20BS1 (assembly GCF_020245305.1). NCBI lineage: Bacteria > Bacillati > Cyanobacteriota > Cyanophyceae > Chroococcales > Microcystaceae > Microcystis > Microcystis sp. M20BS1. The sequence goes on from NZ_JADBUZ010000087.1 coordinate 24,437, forward strand.
ATATAATGTTGGATTGTCGCCTTTAAGATATGTTGATAGCGATCGCTGAGATGGGTTCTAGCGGACATAGGGGGATAATCTTAACAAAAGATTTATAACATTTTTCTAGACAGTATAACGCTTATTCAGTTATCAGTTATCAGTTATCAGTAGTCATTAGTCAGTCCTCCGTGGGGAGAAAGGGGATAGTTTACCCCTCTCTTTTCCCGATGGGGGCTATAAAAATTAGTAACGGGGAATATTAGGATCGACGAGGAGGGAATAAGCATCGATGCCACCGTTAATATTCTTAACATTAGTAAAACCCTGACTTTGTAGCCATTGGCACATTTGCAGGGATCTCATGCCATGGTGACAGATAACGAGGGTTTCCGCTTGGGGGTTGAATTGGGTGGCAATAGTGGGCGACCATTCTTGGTATTGACTCAAGGGTAAAATGGTAAAACTGGCTACAAATGCGATCGCAACTTCCTCCGGTTCGCGCACATCAATAAGTTGTAAATTAGGATCATGATCGGCTAAACGGAGAGCGAGTTCATGGACGCTAATTTCGGGAATGCTCATAGATTTGGTCTTAAGAATCGGTTATCTTTCCTTTAGAGTAGCAAATCGAGGGACCCTGAGCGTTTATCTGTGAACAGTGCCTAGGTTGTGATAATGGTGAGGAGAATTCTGAGGAACAGAAAAAAGCGCATTTGCCCCCGGCTGGATTTCAGTTAAGCTTTGATTAGAGGTTATTGTAGGAGAGAGTTATTGATACCGAATAGATTCACCCAGATGTATTGCGCTGAAGCTATCTTGTCCTCGGTTTTTTGTCCTCTGATTAATTTCTAATCTGTACTGCATTCTCCCCTCTCCTTTCTCCCCATCTCCCCACTTCCCCACTTCCCCACTTCCCCACTTCCCAGCTTATGATTCCCCTACAATTAACCCTAAAAAATTTTCTCAGTTATCGCGAGGCAGTGCTAGATTTTCGCGGATTACATACTGCCTGTATTTGTGGTGCCAATGGTGCGGGAAAATCCTCTTTACTCGAAGCAATTACTTGGGTAATTTGGGGGGAAAGTCGCGTCTCGATTGCTGATGATGTGATTCATGCGGGCAGCGATTATGCGCGGGTAGATTTCGAGTTTAGTTATGGGGGAGAAATCTATAAAATTATCCGTAGTCGTCACCGGGGGGGAAAAGCTTCTAGTTTAGATTTTCAGGTGATTAATGATCAAAGTTTTCGTCCTTTATCGGGTAAAAGTATTAAAGATACCCAAGCACAGATTAATACTTATCTAAAAATAGACCATAAAACTTTCATTAATTCTGCTTATTTACGACAGGGACAAGCGGACGAGTTTATGAAACAGCCTCCTAGTGGTCGTAAACAGATTTTAGCAGAATTATTACAACTCGATCGCTATGAAATTTTAGCGAATAAAGCCAAGGATATATCGAAACAATTTGATGGACAATCCCTCCAGATCGAGCAGCAAGTAGAAACTATCAAACTCCGTCTTCAGGAGAAAAATTCTTATCAGGAACACCTGCAAGAGTTAAGCACCCAAATTAACCAAATTAATCAAGAACAAGAGGTAAATAATCGGCGTTTACAGCAACTACAGGGGGAAGAAAATCAGCGTCAGAATTGGGAAAAACAGCTGCAGTGGCAACGAGAACAGGAGCGAGCTTTATTAGCAGAAATCGAGAGATTAGACCGGGAAAAAGTTAGTCTAGACAATCAATTAAATCAAATAAGGACTATTCTTCATCGCAAAAATGACATTATTACTGCACACGAGCGCCTAATCAATTTAGACCAGAAAGAGGCAAGTTTGTCAAGTCAATTGCAAGCTTGGCAACAGGCCCAGTATGATAAACAACAATTAGAACAGAAATTACAGCAAAAAATTAACGAATTTACTCTTCCCATCCAACAAACGAGCGCTCGTTTAGAAGAATTGCGAAGACAGGAACAAGAAACTCAAAAAATTATCGAGCAAGCGGGGGATATTCAAGCAGGATTAGAGAAATTAAATTATCATCGTCAACGTCTTCAGGAATTGGATAGATTAGCTTTAAAATATGCTCCTTTAAATAGCCGAAAAGCTGATCTAAATATGCAGTTGGAACGGGAAAAAGCCAGGATTAATGCTCGTCGGGAACAACTGCAAAGAAATCGGCAACAATTAGAGACAGAAATCGCTCGTATTCCGCTGCTAAGAGAGGAAGCTCTCAATTTAGCCAAGCGAATTAAGGAACTAGATAAAAAACAAACCTATTGTGAACGAGTGGAAGAAAAAGAAACGGTTAAACAAGTGGATAAAAAAAGTTTATTGGAGCAACAGAAAAGATATGAAGAACAACTTTTAGAGTTAACTGATAAATTGGAAAAATTAAATATTCCTGATTCGGTTTGTCCTCTGTGTGAACAGAATTTAGACAGTCATCACCGTCATCAGGTAATCAGAAAAACCCATCAACATCAAGAACAAATTCAAGAGCAAATTTGGTCCCTACAGGAACAGATGGCAGACTGCGATCGAGATTTAAAACGTTTACGCGAGGAATTAGCCCAAATTAAACAAGAATTGCCAGTAAGATCGAATCTACAACAAAAATATGTGCAGTTGGAAGTCAAGTTAGAAACTATTGAAGAAAAGGAAATAGAACTAGAGAAAACCGAGGAGATACTTGTGGAGTTAGAAGCACTTTTACGCAGTGGCAATTATGCCCTAGAATTACAGCAAGAATTGCAAATTGTCAATCAAGAAATCGCCTTATTAAATTATGATGAACAAAGTCATGCTTTAGTCAGAGGAGAAGAAAAAAGATGGCGTTGGGCAGAAATTCAAGAATCAGAACTTAAGCAAGCAAACCGTCGTTTAGCTAATATCAAGGCTGAGAAACCTAATTTAATTAACCAATTAGCTAGACTAGAACAAGAGAAGCAAGAACTAGGTCAAAATTCCCCACTTAAACAGGAAATTGAACGCTTAGAAAAGCTTATTCAAAACTTAAATTATGATCGCAGTGAACATCAGAATATTCAAAATCTGATCCGACAATTACAGGGGGTAAGATTACAGTATCAAGACTGGCAACAAGCGGAAAAAATTTATCCAGAAATAGCCGCTAAAATCGCTGACATTGAGCAAAGATTACAGCTGCGAAATGAGGATCACCAAAAGATAAATCAGGAGTTAGCAAATATTATTCAAAAGATTGGTACTTTGACCGACTATCGCCAAGAAATAGCCGCATTATCGACTAATATTCAACAGCGGAGACAGATAATTGATGGATTGCTCTCCCAAAAAGGTCGGGTTGAGGAGAAGTTACATCAACTGGAAACTTTAGGTAAACAACTGACAGAAAAAGAGAGCGATTTAGCTAAAGTTAAAAAACAATATAGAGTTCATAAAGAGTTAGCCCTAGCTTTCGGCAAAAATGGTTTACAAACTCTGATGATTGAGAATGTTTTACCAGAGTTAGAAGCACAAACTAATCATATCTTAGCTCGCTTAACTGGTAATCAATTTCATGTGCAGTTTTTAACCCAAAAAAGCGGTAAAGGTACGAAGAAACAGCGAGAAAAGTTAATCGATACTTTAGACATTATTATTGGTGATACCCGGGGATCCCGTCCCTACGAAACCTATTCAGGAGGGGAAGCTTTTCGGATTAATTTCTCGATTCGATTAGCTTTAGCGAGATTATTGGCACAAAGAGCCGGAACAGCTCTACAAATGCTCATTGTTGACGAAGGATTCGGAACTCAGGATGCGGAAGGATGCGATCGCTTAATTGCGGCAATTAACGCTATATCCGCCGATTTTGCCTGTATTTTGACTGTAACTCATATGCCCCAATTTAAAGAAGCTTTTCAACATCGCATCGAAGTCCGCAAAACCGAACAGGGTTCCCAATTGATGTTATTATCCTAGGAAAAATATTGATGTAAATATGGAAAAAATTACGGTAACAGTAAAACTATTTGCTATTTATCAAGAAGTCTATCAAACTTCACAATTAAACCTCGAATTTCCTGCCCACACTTCCCTTACAGAAGTGTTAAACTATATTATAGCCCCCTATCCTCAATTAGAAAGATGGCGCGATGTTACTCGTTTTGGAGTTAATCTTCAGTTTGTTTCGGGAGAGAAAGTCCTCGAAAATGGCGATGAGATAGTTCTAATTCCCCCCGTTAGTGGTGGCTAAATGGGGTTTGCTGAAAAAGTACGGGCGAAGCATTCGGATAGAAAATCTACGGTTTCACCGATAGGTTATTGTCCGAATGCTTCGCCCCTACAGGACGCGGGCTGATGAAGACGCAAGGTTTTGAAGCACGATTCTCTCAAAATCTTGCACCTGTTTCGCGAGAAAAGCCACAAAACCCTTACCTTGCCTACATTTCACATTTGTTCAGCAAGCCCTAAATGGAGATAGGGAAAATCACAAAAACTGCCACCTTTTTCCCTTTTTACTTTTTCCTTGATATCCCGTGTCTAACTGGCAAATTCCCCCATCGGTAACTCTTCCCCAAGAGTTTTTAAAAATAGTCCAAGACTACACCCCAGAGTCGGATGGCAGCGTCGTGGCACAAATATTATGGCATCGCGGTGTCCGGGATGGGGCGACTCTGCGGACGTTTCTGGATGAGAAAGCTTATCAGTCAAAAACTCCCTTTGATTTTGGGCAAGAAATGAACTTTGCCGTCAAAAGACTGGAAAAAGCCCTAAATAAAGGCGAAAAAGTGACTATTTGGGGTGATTTCGATGCCGATGGTGTCACCGCTACCAGTGTCCTCTGGGAAGGATTGGGGCAGTTTTTTCCACCCTATCAACAGTTAGATTATTACATACCCGATCGCCAAAAAGAATCCCACGGCCTCAATTGTCCAGGTATCGAGAAACTAGCGCATCAAGGAACCAGTTTAATCGTCACCTGTGACACGGGAAGCACGAATATCGCTGAAATTGACTATGCAAACGGTTTAGGCATCGATATTATCATCACCGATCATCATACCCTACCCGACGAGCGCCCCGAGGTGATTGCCCTGATTAATCCCCGCTACTTTGTTGAAACCCATCCTTTCTATCATCTTTCTGGGGTTGCTGTTGCTTATAAATTAGTGGAAGCGATGTATTTAACCCTAGCAGATATTCCCAGAAAACCCCTAGAAAATTTACTTGATTTAGTTGCGATTGGTTTAATTGCCGATTTAGTCAAATTGACGGGAGAATGTCGTTATTTAGCCCAAAAAGGTATGCAAAAGCTCCAAAATACTCAGCGTTTAGGAGTTAAAAAATTACTCGATTTATGTAACAAAACCGGAGATAGACCGATGGATATATCCTTCGGTATTGGACCGCGAATTAATGCCGTCAGTCGCATTTATGGCGATGCTAGATTTTGTGTGGAATTACTCACCAGTGAAGATGAAAAGCGTTGTCAAGAATTAGCTGAACAAGCGGAATTAGCCAATATTCGTCGCCAAGAAATCCAACGGGATATTATTAAACAAGTTCAGAAAAAACTAGAGAGAATTGATCTTTCCACCACTAATGTAATTATTTTAGATGATCCCCAATGGCTGGCGGGAATTTTAGGATTAGTTGCGGGACAAATTGCCCAAGAATACCAGCGACCAACAATTTTATTAAGTACCAGTGAACCACCTTTTGCTAAGGGTTCCGCTCGGTCAATTCGCGAGATCGATCTCTATCAATTAGTATCCTCTCAATCCCATCTTTTACATCGTTTTGGTGGTCATCCTTTGGCCGCTGGTTTAAGTTTAACCATAGAAAATTTACCCCTATTTATTGAGGGAATTAATCAACAGTTGCGACGCACAGGAATTGATTTAACTTCCCTTTCTTCTCAGATAGAAGTGGATGCAGTGGTGACGGTTTCCCAATTGGGAAAAAGTCTATTTCGAGAATTAAAATTACTGGAACCCTGCGGGATGGGTAATCCGACACCGAAGCTATTAATTCAAAATTGTTATTTTCACAATCTTTGGCATAAAAATCTTGAGGATTTCAAAGGCAAAAAAATCGCTTATCCCCGGACAACTTTTGATCTCTGGGATAGTTCAATCGAGCAGGGATTCCCCGGTATGTGGTGGGGTCATCAGAGAGACGAAATTGCTGCCGATACCCATTATGATGCCGTAGTTGAATTAGATTTTAATACCTCCAAAAATCGCTATGAAGTGCGATTAATTGCTCTGCAACCCTATCAACAAGAATTCCTAAGCTATGGCAATAAAAAAGATTTTTTAATCGACAATCGTAATCGAGAAATTAATCAAGAAGTTAACCAATTAAATCCCCTTTTTCTCCGGGAATGTCCCCGGGATTGGACAAAACTTTCTAGGGAATATCAACAGGCAATTTTACGCGATAAAAAGTTAGTTCTTGCCTATGCTAGTCCTTTAAAAAAATCCGCTCACACCAGATGGATAAACCTTGTGGGGATTGGGAAATATTTAGCTAGAACTAAAACCAGTATTTCCCGTCAACAATTACAAAACCGCTTAAACCTCAGTTATCATACCCTAGAATTAGGATTAGTTTCCCTAGCAGAAAATGGCTTTAAAGTCAAGAAAAATCAAGAAAATTTATCCTTTGAATTAGTCAATCATGAGGCAAAAATTAATAAGATTGAGCAATTTCTGGAAGCGGTGGCCTTAGAAAACTTTCTCCAGCAATACTTTGCTACTGTTCCTATAGAAATTCTGCAAACAATTCTTAATCATGAAGACTCGATCGATTTCTAATCATAACTCTTATTGACTGATAACTGATAACTGATAACTGATGATTACTGATTACTGATAACTCCTTGACCGAAGAATTTCGGAGGTTTTGCTAGGGTATAAACTTCCGTATTTTGTGCGATTGCTTGACGAATATAGAGAGGAGTTTGTAACATTCCTAGTAAAGTCATGCCATCAATTAAACGTAATCCTCCCGTAGTTGTATCGCTGATTAATTCATCCACCACATCGGGATCGGGACGAGTATTTAAAGGATGATTAGCACAGAGAGTAAAACCCCAAGGGGAACCATAACTAGGGGTGGGAGCGCAATAGGAATGAACGTAGGGAAAAACTGCTTTTAAAGTATTCACCAAACGCGCATGATACATCACCGAAGGAGGAGAAACTGGGCCAGATTGGACAACAACAATGCCATTTTCGGCCAAAACTCTTTGTAGTTTTTCAAAGTATTCTTTCGTGAATAGGGGGAAAGAAGGACCCTCTCCGATGGGATCAACCAGATCAGAAATAATAATATCCCATTGATCGTTAGTAGTGTCTAAAACTTCTAAAGCATCGGCCACAACTAACTCAAAACGAGGATCATCAAAAGTGCCTTGGTGCATTTCGGGAAGATGTTCCTTACAGGCTGCCACCACATCCCCATCGATATCGATCATCATCACTTTTTCGATTGTTTTCCAACGCAATAACTCCCGCGTTGTCGCACCTTCACCACCTCCCAGAATTAAAGCAGTTTTTGGTTCTTGGTGGGCAATCATTGCCGGTTGCACTAATGCTTCATGATAAATAAATTCATCCCCCGTACAAGATTGCCATTTCCCATCCAGTACCAAGGCTTTTCCATAGGCCCCCGACTCTACAATATACATCTCCTGAAAAGCGGTTTTTTTGTAGGCTAAAATCCGCGAAACCCCATGACTATAAATGTCCCAGGGGGTAATATATTCGTTAACCCATAGATCCGCTTTTAGTTCACTTCCTGCCATAACTAATCCTCCTTGGGGTGAAAAAGGCACGATCTATCATTATACAACAATTGACAAAATTCGATCGATAATCTGAAATTATCTCCGGGTAATCCCGAAGCTGCCGATAATCGATCGCTGAAAAACGTTAAGCTAGAAAAGATTAAGTAAGTAGTTATAATTAAATTGAAGATAGATTTTGCCTCTGATCCCCCCTGCCCCCCTTGATAAGGGGGGTGCCGATAGGCGGGGGGATCTCCCTTGATAAGGGGGGTGCCGATCCCCCCTTAATCCCCCATTGATAAGGGGGGTATTTGATAATTTTTAACGCCTACCTACTTAGCGAACAGTAAACTTCTAGCCACTAACCTATGACCAAAAACGAGACTACCGAGAAAAAGATTTTTCTCCTAGATTTTGAAAAACCCCTCTACGAATTAGAATCCCGCATCGAACAGATTAAAGAATTAGCCCAAGAAAATAGCGTAGATGTCTCGGAACAAATTAGTCAACTAGACGAACGAGCTAATCAATTACGTCGTGAAATTTTTAGCAATCTCACCCCTTCCCAACGGCTACAATTAGCCCGTCATCCCCGGCGCCCCAGCACCCTAGACTATATTCAGGCAATCACCGATGAATGGTTCGAGTTGCACGGGGATCGCGGTGGTTACGACGATCCCGCTCTTGTGGGTGGTGTTGCCCGTTTTAACGGTCGTCCCGTGGTGATTATCGGGCATCAAAAAGGCCGGGATACTAAGGATAATGTGGCTAGAAATTTCGGCATGGCTGCCCCCGGTGGTTATCGTAAAGCCATGCGTTTAATGGAACACGCTCATCAGTTTAATCAGCCAATTTTAACCTTTATTGACACCCCCGGCGCCTGGGCGGGGGTAGAAGCGGAAAAATTAGGTCAAGGAGAAGCGATCGCCTATAATCTTCGGGAGATGTTCCGTTTAGATGTGCCGATCATTTGTACTGTTATTGGCGAAGGTGGTTCCGGCGGTGCTTTGGGGATCGGTGTCGGCGATCGCCTATTAATGTTAGAGCATTCTGTCTATACCGTGGCGACTCCCGAAGCTTGTGCCGCCATTCTCTGGAAAGATGCCAAAAAATCCGATAAAGCAGCAGTTGCCCTCAAAATTACCTCAAAAGATTTAAAAGAGTTAAATATTATCGATCAGATCGTTCCTGAACCCTCCAGAGGGGCCCATGCTGATCCGATTAAAGCGGCAGCCAATTTAAAAGCCGCTATTAGTGAAAATTTAGAGACTTTATCTTTGTTGACACCCCAACAACGACGCGAATCTCGTTATCAAAAATTCCGCAATTTAGGCGTATTTTTAGAAGCTACCGCTTAATCAGTGAGCAGTGATCAGATGTGAGTTTTCAGTGATTAGTTTGTTTTGTAGATTTGGAAGATTTCAGCTTCAGTTTAAGGGTTGCACCGACAAAGCTATAATATTGATGGCAGGTTCAAAGACACACCAAATGAAACGGGACGAGGTGCTGGCAATTCTAGAGGCACACCGAGAACAGTTACAAAAACTAGGGGTGAAATCTTTGTCTTTATTTGGTTCAGTGGCCAGGGATGAAGCTGATGCCGATAGTGATGTAGATTTGTTAGTAGAATTCGATCGACAAGGTGGTTTTTTTCAACTTCTGCAAGTACAGTATTATTTAGAAGATATTCTGGGATGCTCTGTGGATTTAGGAACTCAGGATGCCTTAAGAGAACATTTACGGGAACCTGTGCTTGAGGATCTGATCAATGCCTTCTAGAGATTGGCGACTTCGCCTTCAAGACATTTTAGAATCTATCAGTGAAATTGAACAGCGAACAAAGGCAATGACGTTTGAGGAATTTGCCAAGAATCAAACAAATATCAAAGCGGTTCTCTATGATTTTATTATTATCGGAGAAGCAACTAGAAATGTACCGAAGGAAATTCAGTCTCGCTATCCTCTTATTCCTTGGCGTTTAATGGCAGGAATGAGAAATGTTGCAACTCACGAATATTTTCAAGTTAATTTAAGTAGAATTTGGGCAACAATTCGAGAAGATTTGCCGACCTTAGTACCACAAATACAAGAAGTATTGTCAAGGGAAAAAAAACAGAATAGTTGCGGGGCATTTGTCATATTTAGGGTTTGCTGAATGATGGTAAAACCCTTTGAAAATAAGACTTTTGACCTGTTAAAATCCGATGTTATACTAAATCTAGTTATTAAAGACGGATTATCTATTACCCCTATTGCCTCTCCTCATAAGTAGCCTATACTAAACGGATTTAGTATTAGTCCGATTATTTCCGAGTTATTAGTGGTACATTAATCTTACCAATTAAAAGGACCCAAAGCCCGATCGTTGTAATCGCCACCCTCGGCAATAAAATGAATTACCATCGATTTACGGGTTAGCAGGGTATTATTAATCTTCCCACCACCATGAATTAACATTCCGTGCCAGAGAAGAATCTCTCCTTTTTTAGCAGTAAATGATTGACAATCATAATTCTGAGCGCGCCGGTTAACATAATCTTGGTATTGGGGAATTTGAGCGGCAGTAATATTTTTAAGATTGACGGCGGGATAGTCTGGAAAAAATTCAGTTACTTTGATATTTTTATGAGATTTAGGATAAAAAATTAGCGGACCAGCATCGGCGGAAATATCTTCCAAGGCAATCCAAACACCGACTAAATGATTAGCAGGATGAACATAAAAAACTGCCATATCCTCGTGCAGCCCCTGCTCTGTACCGTGCAGGAAGTTGATGGAATATCTCGGTTCGCAGGATTTGCCGATAATTAAATTAACTAAATCTCTCAGATTTTGATTGTCAAAAATTGCTCGAGCAGCGGGGGAAATCTCATGAAAGGCATGGAGTCGCCAAATAGAATTAACTAAGGCTTTTCTTTGCTCCATATCTAGGGCTAAAACTTGCTCGTGACTTAAACTCGCCGGTAGATTTTCTGCTTGAATGCCTTCAATTCTTAATCCAGGGATAGCCGATTCTAGGAAAAATAAATCGGCTAATTCTGCTACTAAATTATTGATCGCAGTTGCGGGAATTAAATCTTTGACAATACAATAACCCAATTCTCGCCAATGGTCAAGGAGTTGATATTCTCGTTCGGAAATTCGCCGTTGTTGACGAGCTTTTTGCAGGGATTTTTCGGCTCGCGAGCGATCTAACCAGGGTAATTCGGCAGTAGAATTGAAAGACCAGGGCAAATTTTTTAAGATATCGGCAATTTTAAAAATCATGGTGAGTCCATCTTTTCCGAGCTACTTTCGGACTATTTTAATCTATGAGCGATCGATCTACCCTGTCAACAGATATAAATTATCTGAAAAAACCCCCTAGGATGAGTTAGGAGGTTACAGGGAAAAAATTAATCAGGGTTGATGGGATTAACTGGCGCTAACTTCAGCAGGATAAACGCTAACTTGACGGCGACTTTTATCCTTGTATTCAAATTTGACCACACCATCAATTAAAGCGAATAAAGTATCATCGCCACCACGACCAACATTTTTACCCGGGTGAACTTTAGTACCCCGTTGACGGATGAGAATACTTCCCGCTTTTACCACTTGACCACCGTAGCGCTTAACGCCTAGTCTCTGGGAACGAGAATCGCGTCCGTTGCGGGTACTACCCGTACCTTTCTTATGAGCCATAATTTCTCTCCAAATGCTTTTTTGATTGTAAAAGTTATTCTTCTTCGTCGCTACTATCTTCCACAACTTCAGCGACGGAGGTGGCAGCAGTGGCAGTTAGGGTTTTACCGTTATAATTGATTGAATCAATCATAAAACGGGTAATTTCTTGACGATGACCGCGTTTTTTACGGGTTTTCTTTTTCGGGCGCATTTTATAGACAATAACTTTTTTGCCCCGACGATGTTGCATGACAGTCCCTTCCACGCTGGCCCCTTCGATAAAGGGCTGACCGATGCTAATATCATCCTCATCATGGATTAATAGCACTTTGTCGATGGTATGGGTACTTTGTTCATCGACGTGAAGAAGTTCGATATCGTAATAGCGACCGGGTTCTACCCGAATCTGTTTGCCACCGGTCTCAATAATTGCGTAACTCATGAATTTTCTGCGCTCGTTTTGCCGTACAGGTAGCTGAAAAAAATTCCAGCTTTTGTGCTAATGTCTTCACCTGATCCGAGCAGGAATTGACACAATTTACTATCATCTAACATTCGGGGGGCAATTGTCAAGCTTTTTACCCACCGATTGGCTATATACTAAAAATAATCTTACAAAAAGCTCAATTAAACCGTTATGGAACAGTGGGAAAGCAGAGGACACCTGTTAACCGAACAAATTAACCCAAACAGCCTAAATTTAGACCAATTAAACCCGCTCGAATTGGTGGATCTCTTCAATCGCGAGGATGCCCAAACCCTAAAAGCGATCGCCATAGCCCGGCAAGAATTGGCCCTAGCAATCTCCCTGACCAGTCAAGCTCTGGCTAAGGGTGGTAGGCTCTTTTACATTGGGGCGGGAACCAGTGGCCGGCTGGGGGTTTTGGACGCGGCCGAATGTCCCCCCACCTTCTGCACTCCCCCGGAATTGGTACAGGGAATTATTGCCGGTGGAGCGGCAGCGCTGGTGCGTAGTTCCGAAGATTTGGAGGATAAAGCGGAAGATGGGGCGGCGATTATTGCCCAGCGAGAAATTCACGAATTAGACGTGGTAGTCGGGATTACCGCCGGGGGGACAACCCCCTACGTTCACGGGGCTTTACAGGCGGCAAAACAGCGAGGTGCGACGACGATTGCCATTAGTTGTGTCCCCGCCGAACAAGTGGAGATCGCCGTGGATGTGGATATCCGCTTATTGACCGGACCAGAACTTTTGGCTGGCTCCACCCGTCTGAAAGCGGGAACGGTGACGAAAATGGCTTTAAATATCCTTTCCACAGGGACAATGGTAATGTTAGGCAAGGTTTACGGCAACCAGATGGTCGATGTGGCTGTTACTAATCATAAACTCCATGACCGCGCCCTACGGATTATCTGCCACCTTAGCGATATTAGTCGTGAGGAAGCGGCAATTTTACTGGAAAAAAGTGGCCGCCGGGTTAAACTGGCTTTGTTAATGCAGAAAACGGGACTTTCGGCGGCGGCAGGACAAGAATTGTTACAAAAGCATCGAGGGCAATTACGGGCTGCCCTGCAAGCTTATAATCAAATTGATTGATAAAAACCTGTTAATTTTGACTTTCCTATGGTTAATATTTCTTCGGAAATTGCTGCGGTCGCTGTTATTTTCCTCGTCGCTGGTGCTATCTTGACTTGGAGTTTTTATCGAGCTAAACCCTACGGCCAACTGGGAATTTTACCTTGGTTACAGTCCTTGGTACTAATTGCTCCTTGGTTGATTTTTTTCGGGCTATTTGCGGCGGGAATTGCTCTCAATCTAGCGGTAATTCTCTTTTTACTGATTGCTTCCACAATTATCTATATTTATTTAGGCAACCGTTTACGCTTACTGAAAACCAATCAGATAATTGAACCGAAAGTTAACCCAGCAGTTAGCCAGTCCGTTACTCCCCTAGAAACCCCGGCAGCGGTGACAGTAATTGTGCCGGATGTGATGCCAATTTCCGAACAGGATATAAAAGTTATTCAGAGTATTTTTGGGATAGATACTTTTTTTGCCACCGAAACTATCTCTTTTCAGGAAGGGGCAATTTTTAAAGGCAATTTACGGGGAGAACCGGATATAGTTCACTCGCGCTTAACCCAGAAATTAAGTAATCATTTTGGTGATAAATATCGTTTATTTCTGGTGGAAGGAACCGAGGAAAAACCGGTGGTAATTATCCTTCCCAAAACTAATGATCCTAGTCCTGCAACTCTTGCTCAAAAAAATCTCTCTTTAGTTTTGTTAGTCGCTACCATTGTCACCAGCTTAGAAGCGGCGGGAATTTTATTAGGTTTTGATTTGTTTAGTAATTGGCAGAGATATCGAGAAGCAATTCCCCTCAGTTTGGGTTTATGGTCGGTATTAATTGCCCACGAAATTGGTCATCTAATTATCGCTAAACGCCATAATGTTCGTCTCAGTTTACCCTATTTTCTTCCCACTTGGCAGATTGGTTCTTTTGGGGCGATTACTCGTTTTGAATCTTTATTACCTAACCGCAGTGTCCTATTTGATATAGCTTTTGCTGGTCCTGCTTTGGGAGGTTTGGTTTCTTTAATCTTGTTAATTGTTGGACTGACTTTATCTAATTCTGCCAGCCTTTTTCAAATCCCTAGTACCTTTTTCCAAAGTTCAATTTTAGTGAGTTTTTTAGCGCGGATAGTTTTAGGTGACGAGTTACAAAATGCCGTTATCTCCGTGCATCCTTTAACTGTTATTGGTTGGTTAGGATTGGTGATTACTGCCCTTAATTTACTGCCCGCCGGACAGTTAGATGGTGGCAGAATTGTTCAGGCTATTTATGGTCGCAAAATTGCCCGCCGTACCACTGTGGCCACTTTGGTTATTTTGGGCATTATTTCCTTAGTTAATTCTAGCAATCCCATTCCTCTCTATTGGACAATTTTAGTCGCTTTTTTACAAAGAGAGTTAGAAAGACCTAGTTTAAATGAGTTAACCGAACCCGATGACACCCGCGCCGGTTGGGGTTTATTACTACTCTTTTTAATGTTAGCGACTCTGATTCCTTTAAGCCCTAGTTTAGCGGGACGGTTAGGCATCGGTGGCTAAATACTTCCCCGAAATTCTTGCCATTGATTGCCGTCAAAAAAAAGCTTGACAAAAACTCAAGTCTTGACTTATAATTTTCTTATAATGGGGGTGCAATCATCTTTTATGAGGGTTAGAGATGTGATACAATTTGTCATCATAATCTCAAAGTTTTTTAACTTAGTGTGATCGCCTATAGATTGGGTTGAGGCACGAAACCCAACATGATCAATTATTGATTTATTGGAAAAAGTTAGGTTTAAAACCGTATTTCGTTCCGCATCACGATGCCGAAAGTCCCATTCATATTTCTACACAACGGAAAAATTAGCAAATTTAAGTATTATGCTAGATCAAATGATGAAGATGCTAGAAGGGCAACAAATAGGCTCTTATCGTCTTAATAAATTTCTCGGTGCGGGTAGTTTTGGGGGTGTGTTTCATGCTAGTGAAATGGTAAGAAATACGTCTGTTCAAGAAGTTGCTATTAAAGTTATTCCCGAAAGTAGCGATGATAAATTAATTGAGTTACAAAATGCCAGAAAGTTAGAACACTCTAATTTAATTAAGGCTTATTCGGTAGGTGAATTTCGTTTTCTCAATACTGAAATGCTTTATTTAGTGATGGAATTGGCACAAGGTAGCCTCGAAAATCACATTGCCAAAGGTAGTTTATCATCGGGTGAGATTAAAAATCTTACGGCTCAAGTGGCACAAGGTTTAAGTTATCTTCATAGTCAAAATAAGGTACATCGAGATTTAAAACCGGGTAATATTCTTAAGATTAATCAACAATATAAGTTAGCAGATTTTGGCTTAATTAGAACTTTAAATAACAAAAGTCATACTCAAACAGTGAATAATGGCGGTACAATTATTTATATGCCTCCTGAAGCGTTTAAGGGTGATATTTCAGCAGGTTGGGATATGTGGTCATTAGGTATTATGTTGATTGAAATGACGACTAATCAATTTCCCTATAAATTCGATAATGATATTAATCAATTAATGGCTAGGGTGATGAATTGTGATTTACAAATCCCTACTTTACCGAGGGAGTTTAAGCCAATTATTGAAGGTTGTTTGCAAAAAGATAGAAGACAAAGATGGACTGCACAACAAGTTTTAAATGCTTTACAACCACAAGCACAACCAACAGGCAAGATGCCTGTTTCACAAATACCACTTAAAACTGCTAAGGCTGATTTTACCCAATTAGATCGATATTTAAAAAATGGACAATGGCGAGAAGCAGATGAAGAAACTGCTAAGGTAATGTATGAAATTATGGGGCTAAGAACAAGAAAAGTTATGGGGACAGAACTAAGAGAATGTTTGTTAAAAGAAGATAATTGTAAAAATTTTTCTCGTGAAGAATTAAAAATTATTGACCAGCTTTGGGTAAAATATAGTGACGGTAAATTTGGCTTTTCCGTGCAAAAAAAAATCTGGTTAGAATGCGGCGGCGAAATCGGTATTTTTGATTGGGATATTTTCTGTAAGTTTGGCGATAAAATAGGCTGGCGTAAAGGCTGGTGGCTAGACAAAGAATGGTTATATTTCAGTTCACTGACTTTCTCCAGTGCTACTGCACCACGAGGACATCTTCCTGCTCTTGAGTTTGGTATACGATGGTGGTATGGGAGTGGAAAGGCAGATGCAAAGGAGAGGGCGTGTAATATCTTTCTTTTCTCTAGACTATAACATACAAAATATTTAAACAATCTAAAAATATTTGTCTGAAAAAGTGCGATCTTCTTTTTGTAGTAATGGCTTTAGCCATGATTAGCCCTCTCCGTGCTTACTACGAACTAAAAGTTCGATCGAACTTGTTGTAAGAGAGTTTTGAGGGTGCGATCTTTTTTTTAGAGGCGAGGGCGATCAGTTTTATTTCAATAATCTTTCATATTCTTCATGGCTTCCTATCCATACCCAAATATAATCTTCTCCATCTTTAAAAGCTAAAGCACGGTAATTAATACCAACTCTAACTGACCAAAATTTCCCTACTTTTTTAAAAGATAAAGAAGGATGATTTAAGTTATTTTTTAAGAGTTCAAAATTCTTTTTTGCTAAAATTTGAATTGGTTGAGGTAACTGATTAAAACATCTCCAAAATCTAGCATTAGTTCGATGCACTTATAACTCCTGCAATTGATTTTTACTCTTTTCTAATAAGGCTTCCTTAATTAGAAAGTCAAGTTTTCCCTCATTAGAATCTTCCTCAATTTCCTTATCCCATTTTTGCTCATCTAACTCATTAATCCAGTTTTTTAAATAGGTAAAGTCATCGGGGGTAAGAGTTTCTATTTCTGCCTGAATTGATTCTAATTTGCTCATACTATCTATTCTTAAGCACAATAGTTTTTGATATTCAGGTTTTATTTTAACATTTTTTAGCTAGAATGCGATCAGCTTTTCTTGTAGTTGTGATCGCTTTTTGGAGAGTTTAAGGGTGCGGGCAGCGTAGCTGTGCCTTCGGCATCGTCTTTTCTTGTAGCGGTAACTTTAGCCATAATTTAACCCTAAAGGGTTTACTACGAACTCAAGTGCGATCGAACTTGTTGTAAGAGAGTTTTGAGGGTGCGATCGCTGTTTTCAGGGAGTTGGTGGTGCGATCTTTTTTTTAGAAGCGGGGGCGATCGCTTTTATTTACTAATTAATCTATCATATTCATCATGAGTACCAATCCAAAACCATAAAATCCCATTTTTAACTTCAATTCCTAACGCACGATAAGCTTTTCCGACTCTAACAGACCAATATTTATTAACTTTCTTAAAATGTAATGAGAGATGATTAGGATTAGTTTTTAATAATTCATAAGCAATATCTGCTATCTGTTGTATATCTTCGGGTAGCTGATTATAAAACAACCAAAATTTACGGTTAGTATAGTGCATTAAATTTTGTCATAATCTCCCGCTTCAAATTCAGCCAGTGCTTCTTGAGCTAAAGCATCTAATTTTCCTTCCTTAATATCTTGTTCTAATTGTTTATCCCACTGCAAATAATCTAAGTCTAATAACCAATTTCTTAACTTAGCAAAATCAGTTTTAGAAAGATTTAAAATTGCATTCTCAATTTGTTCAATAGTCATAATTATTTTAAAATTTAAGGTTTTTGATAAATCAGCTTAATTGGATTATAGCATCCTATCAATTTTTTGCAAGAGAGTGTGAAGTACGATCGAACTTTGTGGGGAGTTTGAGGTGCGAGCGGAGTTGAGAATTGCGATCAAACTTGTTTTAAGAGAGGTTTGGGGTGCGATTGCGAAAAATGTCTTTTCCATTGTTGAGGATTACGTTTGACATGAAAACAAGCCAAAACGAAAATTAAATCATCTTGAATTAGTGCGATCGCCCTTTTATTTCTAAAAAATTTTTTCGATAATTACCCGTATCATCCGTTAGAATAGATCTGAAATTAAAGGATAAACCCTCATCTATGAATCCTGTCGTTTTAGTGCATGGTTTTCTGGACACTACTGCTGTTTTTAAACCGATGAGTGAGTATTTAACCCATCATGGTTGGCAGGTGCATAGTTTTAATCTAATTCCCAATCATGGTTACGAAAAGTTAGAAGTTTTAGCCGGCCAGGTGGACAATTATATCGAGAAAAACTTTGCTAAAGAGCAGAAAGTAGATCTGATTGGGTTTAGTATGGGAGGATTAATTACCCGCTACTACCTGCAAAGATTAGGAGGGGTGGCAAGAGTGCAACGTTACCTAAATATTTCTGCCCCGAATCGAGGCACTTTAACCGCATATAGTTTACCCTTAGATGGGATTAGACAAATGCAGCCGGGGAGTCAATTTCTAGAGGATTTAAATAAAGATTGTCAACAAATTTTAAATAAAATTAAAACCACAATTATCTGGACTCCCTACGATTTAATGATATTTCCTGCCCATAGTTCCCGTTTATCGGTGGGCAAAGAAATTTCCATTCCCGTATTGCTTCATGCTTGGATGGTCAAAGATAGCCAAGTTTTAACAACAATTAAAGAGACCTTATTAGAATAGAAATACTGGTTGTCTCCAACACTGGAACAAGGTCAAAATATTACCAATAAAAACGTTAATTATCATCAAAAAAGCTTGACTTAGGGTTATAATTGTGCTAGGCGATCAAATTCCCCAAGGTGTCACCATGTCCACTCAAGAACCCACCCTAACCGATGTTCTCAACGAACTGAAAAGCTTCCAAACAGCAGTAAATCAACGTTTTGAGGCGATAGATCTACGTTTTGAGGAAATAGACCAACGTTTTGATGCTATGGGACAACGCTTTCAGGAAATAGACCAAAGATTAGACAAGCTCGACTATAAATTTGACACCTACGAAAAAGCCTCCGAGAAAGTGCTGAGATTGGCCACGACAATTATTATCGCAGCCGCCACCGTAGCGGTTTTACCCTCGGCCTTTCAGGCAATCGGTCCCCTATTAACCCAAATAATCGCCGCCGGCAATAACTAACTTGTGATCGAGACTTGACGATTGCATGGTATGATAAAGGTTTTGGAACTATTGTTTTAGGTCAAGATCATGGCGAAACGAATGCAGGTTATCCTCAATCAAAAAGTCAGCAAATTAGGTGAAAATGGCGATGTGGTGGAAGTGGCACCCGGTTATGCCCGCAATTACCTTATTCCCCAAGGTGTGGCCGTTTTAGCCACCAAAGGCGCGATTAAACAGGCAGAATTTAGGAAAGAAAAAGAGCGTCAACGTCTCCTCGCCGAAAAACAAGAAGCGGAAACCAGAAAAACTGCGATCGAAAAACTCAGTCCCTACACCATCCCTAAACAGGTGGGTGAAAACGAGGCGATTTTCGGTACTGTCACCAGTCAAGATGTGGCTACGGTTATTCTAGAAAATGCTAAATTAGAAATCGATCGCCGTGGTATTACCGTTCCCGATATCGGTCAATTGGGAGTCTATAAAGTACAAGTCAAACTCCATCCCGAAGTTAGTGCCGATATCGAAATTAAAGTAATTGCACAATAAAAATTGTCGGGGCATAGTTATCAGTAATCAGTGAAAATTTATCAGAGCGATTAACTAGCTGATCGCTGATAGCTAATAGCCATTAAAATATCAAAAATTATGACTCATTCTACGGATATAAAAACCCTAGCACGCTGGATGGCGGCCGATTTTAGTAATCAAGAACAAGCTTTTGCTAATCCGCCTTTTTTTGCCCATATTCGCGTGTGTATGCGTCCTTTACCCGATGAATTACTGAAGGGAACCAGTTTATTTTTAGAGCAGGCCTACGATTTTATGCTCAATACTCCCTATCGTTTACGAGTATTTAAATTATCGGTAGTCGATGACCATATTGAACTAGAAAACTTTAAAGTTAAAGAGGAAGCTAACTTTTTTGGTGCTTCTAGAGAACCCCAGCGTCTCAAAAATCTCAGCTTAGAGTTATTAGAACCGATGCCGGGTTGTGATATGAATGTAACTTGGACAGGTAACAGTTTTAAAGGGGTGGTGAAACCGGGGAAACAATGTTTAGTCTTTCGCAAAGATAAAATGACTTATTTGGATAATAGTTTTGAAATTAGTGAACAGGGATTAATTAGCGTTGATCGCGGTTTAGATCCCGAAACCGATCAATTAGTCTGGGGTTCGATCGCCGGTCCCTTTGAGTTTGTGCGTCGCAGTAGTTTTGCTGAGGAAGTATGAGAAAAATTCTCGGTTTTTAGCTATGAAAATCGCCACATGGAATGTCAACTCGATTCGCAGCCGACAAGATCAGGTAATTAATTGGTTACAACTCAATCCCGTTGAGGTTTTATGCTTGCAAGAAACCAAGGTAATCGATCGAGATTTTCCCAGAGAAGCTTTTGAATCTTTGGGTTATCATCTCTATATTTCTGGACAAAAATCCTATAATGGTGTGGCGATTTTTAGCCAGAAACCCCTGGACGATATCACTGTGGGATTCAGTCCAATTATCGGCGAAAATTTAACAGGAGAACTGGACGAACAGAAACGGCTAATTACTGGAGTAATCGGCGATATTCGGATTATTAATCTCTACGTTCCTAATGGTTCTTCCCTAGATAGTGATAAATATATTTATAAGCTTAAATGGTTAGAAACTCTTAGGAAATATCTAGATAAAATTATTAATTCTCAACCCCAGGAATTATGTATCTGCGGTGATTTTAATATTGCCTTAGAAGATAAAGATATTTATGATCCCAAAGGCAAAGAAAATCATATTATGTCTTCAGCTAAAGAAAGAGAAGCTTTAGAAAAGGTCTTAGAAATTGGTTTACAAGATGCCTTTAGAAAATTCACCTCAGCAGCAGGACATTATAGTTGGTGGGATTATCGCAGCGGTGGTTTTGCTCGTAACCGAGGTTGGCGAATCGATCATCTTTATTTAACTCCTCAGCTATACGAAAAAGCCGTTAATTGTCTGATCGATCGAGAGCCCAGAAAACAAGAAAAACCTAGCGATCATACCCCCGTTATTCTCGAAATATAAGGCAAAAATAGCTAACTTCAAGGAGGGTTTTTTCGGCTGGTGACAGTAAGCAATCAAACCACAGAGAAGATTAACGCAAAAATTAACAGGACTGCGGTGGTGGGAATGTTCAATCCCAGAGATGTTCTTGAGTTGGTCAATAATAGTCTCGACAATAGAACGCTTACGGGATAAAAGCTGGTCATGAAGGCGGATTAAGCGATTTTTCAGGTTCCGTTTGGGTTTAGCAAAAAACTCAATATCCGTCGTCGACAGGACAGAAAAGAGCTTCTCGACTAGACATAGATGGGTTGGGGGTGCTGAGTTTATATATTTTTCAGCTTACTAGCCCCCGCCTTTTCTTTCCACCCTTATCCCGAACTGACGTTAATATAAATTGGGGGCTCTTCTAGGTTCTGTGTGAGCATGGTATAATAGTAACACAGAACAGGAGGTGGGTTATGTGGATAAATTTTGATCAACTCCTCGATTTACCAAATGTAACAGTGGTCAATTATCAAAAAATTGCTCAGACAATTTTCCTAAAGCTCGCTCTTTTAAATGAAA
>NZ_JADBUZ010000088.1:0-6386 GCF_020245305.1 Microcystis sp. M20BS1
ATGATGACAGTAGTAGAAATTAAATTTGAATCTTGGCAACTCAGCGATGAACAGTTTTTTCAACTTTGTCAGGATAACCGAGATTTACGTTTGGAACGCAGCGCCAAAGGAGATTTAATTATTATGCCACCAACCGGAGGAGAAACTGGTAATTCTAACGCTGGAATCACTGCCCAATTATGGTTATGGAATAACCTACATAAACTAGGTGTAGTTTTTGATTCCTCCACGGGGTTTAAACTACCGAATGGGGCCGATCGCTCTCCCGATGCTGCTTGGATACCTTTAGAAAAATGGCAAGCTTTAACCCCGCAACAAAAGGAAAGATTTTTACCTCTATCTCCCGATTTTGTCATTGAATTAATGTCTCCTAGTGATAGCCTAGAAACCGCTAGGAAAAAAATGCAGGAATATTTAGATAATGGGACTCGTTTAGGTTGGTTAATCAATAGAAAAACTAGAGAAGTGGAAATTTATCGTCAAGGACAGGCAGTAAAAATTTTAACTAATCCAGAGAGTTTATCGGGGGAAAGTATTCTGCCAGAATTTAGTTTAAATCTTACTTTGATTTGGTAAATCAGAGGTAGTGATTGCCGTTTAACGCTTGGCTTTGTTAGGCATTGTCTTCATCGATAAAACACCAAACTTTAGTTTTAAGGAAGATAGTCAGAATCAAGGATTTCTGCAAGGGCAAAGGGTGATTCAATTGGGAATAAATCAGCAGAGAGAAGATACTTTCTGACAGTATCTTCTCTGGCTGCTTGGTAACAATCTATCCAGATTTCAGGAATCAATCTTCTCAGACTTGGACTCTCCTTTAATAAGCGTTGAACTTGTCGGCGTTGTTCAACAATTGTGCTGCGCCACCCTTGAGCGTTTGCTTCCTTTTCAGTTAGCCAGTAAGTCAATTTAAGCAAATGTTCGGCAATGACGGTTAAGCGACTTTCTAGTTCTCGTTTTTCACTCCTTCCCATCGTTTCAATTTCTTCGATCAAATTTTCTAAGTCTAATTTTTCAAAACGATGTTCTTTGAGTAAATTAGCGGTTTCTTGTAACCATCGGTAGAAATCTTCTTGATAAAGACTTTTACCTGAGGAAACTAAAGACTTTTCGATGCTCATTTGATGATGACCTAGAAAAAAGAATTCTTAGATAATTTTAAAGCGACTCCCCGATCTCAAAAACATTGGCAGAATATCGCAGGATTACTCCTTAAAACATCAGAGCTTTAAATTTAAGCTAAAATTAGGTAAAACATCTTCACCTGACAAATCAGTGGGATTTTCTAAGATATCTACTTCCTTTCCTTGACGATAAATTTCAACTTGCCGATTCTGGGGATCGATTAACCAGCCTAACCTTGCGCCATTTTCCCTATACTCAAGCAGTTTTTTCTGTAATTTGTCAAGACTATCGGATTCAGAGCGCAATTCCACCACAAAATCGGGACAGAGGGGAATAAATCCTTTTTTCTGCTTAGGGGTTAAAGATTCCCAGCGTTCTCGACTCACCCAAGATAGATCGGGAGAACGAATCGCCCCATTTGGCAGTATAAATCCAGTGGAAGAGTCAAACCCGACTCCTAAAGCTTCATTTTCTTCGCACCAGCGACCCAGTTGAGTCGTTAAGCTAAAATTTCGCTGTCCTGATTCGCCACCTGTCGGGGGATTCACGATTAATTCTCCTTGGGCTGTACGTTCTAATTTTAAGTCCCGGTTGACCTCCGCAAGGGCTTCAAACTGTTCAAGGGTGATAGAGAGAGCGATCGCGCTAGGAATTTCTAAGGAGAGGGTTTCGGGTGAGGTAGTAACTGCTAACATAATCCTTTGATCAGGTGCAACTTATACTATTAAAGATTATTGGTCAAGTTTCTGCACAGAATTCTTTAGCTTGCGCTGAACAAATTCCCGATTTTTTAGGGAAACTTCCACCTCAATCGGGCGGTTTCACTAAATAACAGGTTACAATAGCCAATAATTAACTAAATTTACCTAAAAACTATCGATCGTGTTCTACGCTATTGATTTCGGAACCAGCAATACCGTCATTACTCGTTGGAATGGGGCGACAAATAGGGCCGAAACCGTGAAATTATCGGAGTTATCCCAACAAATAGCCGACAATCCGCCCCTAATTCCCAGTTTACTCTATATTAAATCAGCCAATCCTCTGCAAGTAATTGCTGGTCAAGCAGTGCGCGATCGGGGTTTAGATATCGATCGAGATCCGCGTTTTTTTCGTCGCTTTAAACGAGGTATCGGGGCAAAAATTCAAGGATTTTTACCAGAATTAGAGGAAACTGTCCTCAGTTTCGAGGGGGTTGGTCAATGGTTCCTTGATAGCATCATCGACAACTTAAAAAACACCACCTCGGAAACCCCCCAATCTCTAGTTTTAACCGTCCCCGTTGATAGTTTTGAAAGTTACCGCAATTGGTTAAGTAATGTTTGTCAGGGGTGGGAAATCGAACAAATTCGACTAATTGATGAACCCACGGCCGCCGCTTTGGGTTATGGAAGCACGGGTGATCAGGTAATTTTAGTGGTAGATTTTGGCGGTGGCACCCTCGATCTTTCTTTGGTACAATTAGATTTAGATAATCCTCAAAAAAATCAAGGTTTTATTCTCAAGTGGGGAGAAAAACTTTTAGGCAATAATTCCGCCCAAAAAACTAAACTAGCCAGAGTTTTAGCCAAGGCGGGGATAAATTTAGGGGGGTCAGATATCGATGATTGGATTGTCGATTATTTTGCCCAAAAGCAATCTTTAGCGAAAACTTCCTTGACTACTCGTCTAGCGGAAAGATTAAAAATTAAACTTTCTTCCCAATTAACCGCCGAGGAGGTATATTTTGATCAGGAAAATTTCGAGAGTTACGAGTTAAGCTTAGATCGAGAACAATTGACCGATATTCTCCAACAACAAAACTTTTTTAATCAATTAGATGATTTAATGACGGGAGTTTTGCAACAGGGAAGACGCAATGGAATTGAAGTTAGCGACATCGATGCGGTGTTATTAGTTGGGGGAACTGTACAAATTCCGGCGGTAAAAGATTGGGTGCGACAGTATTTTGATAGTAGTAAAATTAAAGAGGATCGACCCTTTGAAGCGATCGCTTTGGGAGCGTTACAATTAGCCCAAGGTTATCAAGTCAAAGATTTTCTCTATCATAGCTACGGCATTCGTTACTGGAATCGTCGCAAAAATGCCCACGCTTGGCATCCAATTATTAACTCTGGACAACCCTATCCCATGGAAAAACCCGTGGAATTAGTCCTAGGTGCTTCCGTGGACAATCAACCCAGCATTGAGTTAATTATCGGCGAATTAGGCACAGAAAGTGGAGCAATGGAGGTTTATTTTGATGGTGATAAATTAATTACTCGTTCCCTGAGTAATGGAGAAACTAGCGTCCAACCCTTAAATGATCGCGAGGGGGCCCGTTCGATCGCTAAACTCGATCCTTTAGGTTTCCGGGGTAAAGATCGCATTAAAGTGCAGTTCTGGATTGATGATCAGTGTTTTCTGCGGATTAATGTGGAAGATTTACTCAGTCAAGAATTGTTACTAAATAATCAAATAGTCACCAAATTAAGCTAGGGTTTACGGCAAAAAGTTGCTCGTGGGGGCAGGGTGTGGGGTGTGGGGTGTGGGGTGTGGGGTTTTACCGATTTTGAGGTAGTCAGTTACCTAATTTTCAGGGAAAAAGTCCAGGGATTTTACCCCGGATCACTCCAATGGTCAACACTTTTTGAGGGAAAAAAGTCTAAAAGCCTTATCTAACAAGGTTTTTAGATTTATTCAGCAAACCCTACCTAATTTTTAGGAAAAAATTACCTGAATTTTACCCCCGCTTACTCCCATATCTGGTACTTTTTGATTTCCAAAAAGTCTAAATTTTAGATTTATTCAGCCTGCTCTAAGCTAGACTTGGCTTCACCTAAAAATCAAGTGCAGACTCATAGTAAGTTTGCACTGATATTATCGCAATATTCTGTTTTACTGGTGGCTTTATCGACTGTGATCGCGCACGGGGATCGGGATTAGTTCGGGTTCGGGTTCGGGTTCCGGACCAAAAACACTCTCGACCAGTTTGCGCGCCCATTCTCTCAATTTTTCTATCACTTCATCTAAATAGTCCATTGACCAAATGGCTCCTTTGAGATACTAGCTATGAGTTTTCGTCGATTGATCCCCGCAACAGCCACGCAAAAGCTTGATTCTAGAGAATTTTAACTAATTTTTATCGTTTGGCTGTTCAATCTGACGAACGGGGGAATCTATATCTTGTACTTATATTAAGCTTAACATAACTTTTTAGTCTGAGTATATATTCTTGGTAATTCTTTTTTAAGATATTGTTAATAAGTTCCGTCGTAGGCGATCGAGGGCGGTATAGGCACTAATCTGGCGAATGGTCAAGCGATCTCGATTTTCTCCGAAACGATGCTCTGATACAGTCACTTTTCCGTCAGGACTGGCTAAACCGATATAAACTAGGCCCACGGGTTTTGTCTCACTGCCTCCTCCTGGTCCAGCAATACCCGTGATACTGATCCCCCAATCGGTAGCGAGGCGTTTTTGCACTCCTAGAGCCATCTGTTGGGCAACAATGGCACTGACAGCCCCGACATTATTTAAATCCTGCTCATTTACGTCTAAGAGGGCAACTTTTACCCGATTATCGTAGGAAATAACCCCACCCCAAAAATAATCGGAACTGCCGGCGATTTGGGTGATAATTTCCCCTAATCCCCCTCCGGTACAGGATTCTGCCACACTCAAAGTTTGTTTTTGTCGCCGCAACAGTTCCCCCACTACCGAGGGTAAAGTATCATCATCGGCCCCAAAATAATCTAATCCGGCGATTTCCTTAATTTCCGTCGCTACCGGTTCAATTACCTGCAAAGCAGCCTGTAAAGAAGGGGCTTTCGTCGCAATTCGCAAACGCACTTCGCCTAAACCAGCATAGGGGGCAACGGTGGGATTAGTCAGAGCGAATAAATGGGCTACTTTTTCCGCTAAAGCTGACTCACCGATACCGCGAAATTTCAGAGAACGACTATAAATCCTCTCTTTGCCCCATCCTTGACTTTTTAGGTAAGGAATGGCCGTTTCTACCCACATTCTCTTCATTTCTGAGGGTACTCCGGGGAAAGTGAGAATAGTTATGTTAGTCTCTGGTTGCCAGATCATGCCGGGGGCGGTTCCGGTCGGATTTGGCAAAAAATCGGCTCCCACGGGTATTAAAGCCTGTTTACTGTTACTAGGAGGCATTTCTCGCCCTAAACTCGTAAATTTAGCCTCGATTTCTGCTAAAATCTCTTTATCTTCTCTAAGGGGCGTTTGGAAAAAATCGGCGATTGTTTCTGTGGTTAAATCGTCGGGAGTAGGTCCCAGTCCCCCGGTAAAAATTAAAATTGAGGAACGTTCTCGGGCAATAGCGATCGCTTTTTTCAGTCTTTCTACATTATCCCCCACCACCGTTTGATAATAATGGGGAATGCCTAATTTTGCCAATTCTAGAGCTAAATATTGGGCGTTAGTATTAACTATATCCCCTAATAATAATTCCGTTCCTACACAAATAATTTCAGCGGCCATAATTTTTGACAATTAGCTTAAGATTTTCAATTTTGATCATTAACTGATCTCCTGTCACCATCGTTCGATCGGGTTTAGGTAACGATGGTCATGGAAGTTAACCATATCAATGCGCTCCCACATTATACCAGTAAGCTATCAACAATCAAAGTCTTGTATATTAAATGCCACTTTTAATAACCAGATTTAGTATCACTACCCATTAGCAAACGTAAAATCAGCCTACCATTCCTCTACATAACAATAATTGATCATAATCAAGCATAACAAGGTATTGCCGATCATCACCTCTTCCTTCCTGCCATGACAAACCCCACCAAAATCATCTAAAATTAAAATGTCCACTAAATAATAAAATTCTATGACTCGCTGGTTTAATATTGCCGGTCCCTGTTCCAACGATATCCACTATATGCTCTCTCCCACAGTACGATTACCAGATTTAGAGGAGCTAATTCAACAACGTAGTTACTTTGTCCTACACGCACCACGACAAACGGGGAAAACCACCGCAATGTTAGCCCTAGCAAAACAACTTACTGCTACAGGAAATTATGCCGCAGTCATGGTATCAGTGGAAGTAGGAAGTGCATTTAATCATGATCCTACTGCCGCAGAATTGGCAATTTTAGGGGCATGGTATAATACAATAAATATTCGTTTACCTAAAGAATTGCAACCACCTGTAAAAGAATGGCAACAGGAAGAAGCAGGAAGCAGAATCAAGGCTTTTTTATCAGATTGGGCAAAAGCTATCAATCGTCCCATAGTATTATTTA
>NZ_JADBUZ010000089.1:0-6266 GCF_020245305.1 Microcystis sp. M20BS1
AAAGAAAAACTTGATTAATAATGTACAGGATTAATTCTACTACAAAATTGGAAGGAGGGGGCAACCATCGATCCCTACCTCCCACACTCCGAGAATGATTATTATTCTTGAGAATGAATAGTTTATTTTTTGGAAGTCCCTCACGACCCTTACAAGCACCAGACATCCGCAGCTCGATCGTCTTTCAATCCCCCGCCCTTTTACCTTGGTTAACCGTTTGGCAAAACGTGGCTTTTGGTTTGAAATTAAAGCGGATGCCCCGCCTCGATCATCAGCAATTGCGCGAAAGGGTTCACACCGCCGTTAAAAGCGTCAAACTAGATGGCTTCGAGCGTGCCTATCCTCATCAACTATCGGGCGGTATGGCTCAGAGAGTTTCTCTAGCCCGCGTCCTCGCCCGGCGCCCCTCTCTCCTCCTCCTGGATGAGCCGTTTAGCGCCCTCGACGCGATCACCCGTTTCGAGATGCAAAAACTCCTCCTAGAAGT
Source organism: Microcystis sp. M20BS1 (assembly GCF_020245305.1). Lineage (NCBI taxonomy): Bacteria > Bacillati > Cyanobacteriota > Cyanophyceae > Chroococcales > Microcystaceae > Microcystis > Microcystis sp. M20BS1. Next base: position 488 of record NZ_JADBUZ010000089.1, read on the forward strand.
CATAGCTCTCTATAACAGCACGGTTCTCCTCGTTACCCACGACATCGACGAGGCCCTATTAGTGGCTGATCGAGTTCTTCTCATGGGCCGTCATCCGGTGGGCATCCGCCGAGAATGGACCATCTCGATGCCGAAACCCCGTTTCGAGTCAGCCAAGCTTTTGAGTGATCTACGCCGGTCAATTTTTCAAGAATTAGCCCTTGTCATGACACTGTAAATCTATGAACCTACACCATAATTGTGCTTGTTGCGGCATGAGCCGTCGAGATTTCCTGAAACTTTCGGCACTGTTTACCAGTTCCTTCGGGGCAGCGATCGCCGCCGATAATTGGAATCTCCCTGTTCACGCCAATGCCAAAGATCAGCCTGTGAAAATCGGTTATCTACCGATTACGGATGCCGCCCCCCTATTGGTGGCACACTGGCGAAAACTTTATCAAGCGGAAGGTTTAACTGCCGAACAACCGCGCCTATTCCGCTCTTGGGCGCAGATTGTTGAGGCCTTTCTCGCTCGGCAGGTGAACGTTATTCACGTTCTTTTTCCCACCTCGATCTGGATTCGTTACGGGCGCAATTTCCCCGCTAAAATCGTCGCTTGGAACCATACCAACGGTTCAGCCCTCACCGTCCTACCCGATATTGAAAATCCCAGGGAATTGGGAGGTAAAACGATCGCGGTTCCTTTCTGGTATTCGATTCATAATTTGGTCTTGCAACAACTCTTACAACGTAACGGGCTGAAAATAGTTCGCAGAGCCAAGGACGCGCCGATCGCTTCTAACGAGGTTAATCTAGTGGTTCTCCCGCCCCCGGATATGGTATCAGCCCTCGCCAATAAGAGCATCGGTGGTTATATCGTGGCTGAACCTTTCAACGCGGCGGCGGAAAATCTCAAAACCGGTAGGGTTCTCCGTTTCACCGGCGATGTCTGGAAGAATCACGCCTGTTGCGTCGTCTTTGTTCACGAGGAGGATATTAGGCAACGGAAACAATGGACGCAGAAGGTGGTAAACGCCCTCGTTAAAGCTCAACTCTGGTCCCGGAGCAATCGCTCGGAAGTGGCCCGGATTCTCTCTAAAGATGGTGGAAAATATACCCCTCACCCGCTGCCAGTATTGCAACGGGCGCTTACTTACTACGATCGCAATTTCTATAAAAAAGACGGGGCGATCGAGAATCCAGCTTGGCAAGTCAACCGGATCGATTTCCAGCCCTATCCTTTCCCTTCCTATAGGTCGGAACTGGTACGCTTACTCAAAACCACTCAGGTGGAAGGAAATACGGATTTTCTCCAAAAACTGCAACCCCGACAGGTGGCGCGGGATCTCGTGGATGACTCTTTTGTCCGTAATGCCTTGCAACAGGTGGGCGGACCGAAAGCTTTCGGCTTACCGAATAATCTCTCCCGCATCGAGACGATCAAATTTTAAAGGTCCGAACCTATGAAGTCACAATCTTTGACCTCCCCGCCAAGAGCTTTACTACCCTTATGGGGTATGGGTTTTGGATTATTGCTCTGGTGGCTATTTACCAGTCCTCTATGGCACTCAAACCCGATTTTAAATGATTTTTCCCCTGAGCGATCTTTTGTCGCTTTATTACAGCTTTTTGTTGGGGGGGAGATTATGCCCCATATCCTCACCAGTTGCCGCCGGGTTATTGTGGGCTTGGTTCTCGCTAGTGCCATCGGTGTGCCGTTGGGGGTATTAATCGGGTTGTATCGCTCCCTTGAATCGGCTTTGTCGGCCCTATTTCAATTTCTACGCATGATCTCGCCCCTTTCTTGGATGCCTTTAGCGGTGATGGTTTTGGGAATTGGTGATCTACCCGTGTATTTTTTGCTGACGGTGGCGGCCATCTGGCCGATCCTTCTCAATACGGCTGCTGGGGTTAATGCGGTTGATCGCTCTTGGTTGACTTTAGCCCACAGTCTCTGTGCTACGCGAGGGGAAACGGTTTTCCAGATTATTCTGCCTGCGATCCTCTCCCATCTCTTAACTGGTTTCCGTTTGGCTATAGGTATTATCTGGATCGTTCTTGTCCCGGCGGAAATGCTGGGGGTTAGTGCGGGTTTGGGTTATTATATTCTCGATACACGCGATCGACTCGCCTATTCAGAGTTGATGGCAGTGATTCTCGTTATTGGTGCGATTGGTTATCTGCTCGATTGGGGTTTGCGTCTGGCTCATCGCTCTTGGACGCATCAAGATTAGCCTATTGGTTCAACTATGGGGGAAGTGGGAAGTGGGAAGTCTTGGCGCTGTTCCTTAGTTGAAAGAGCGGGCCAGACGACTAACCCCAGTATGTAATAACTGTTCCAAACTTTGGCGATCGCTGATGGCTTGAAGATTGATCACAAAACAGGTTAAACCCAGTCCAAAGAGGATAAAAGTGGGGGCCATAACCACACCAATCATCAACCAGGTGGCGACGTGGAGAAACATGGTGATGGCGAACAACAAAGCTAGGGAAGCAATGGGGAAGATTTGACGGGTAGGACGACCGAAATAGAGAAAAAGAACCGTTAAAAGGGTGGTTACTAAGTTAGCGGGTACTAAAAAGGCACAAATCGAGACGCAATAGTTGCGGGAAAATTCAGCGAGGGTATTAAAATCTACCATTAATATTACTTTACAATTGCCTGAGTCTTAGTACTCTCGATTGTAGCGGAAAATTTAGATGATCGGGTTGAAGGTGACCAAAGAGGGATGAAGCTGTGGTGCCATAGATTTTCGAGAGGGAGCTAAAACGAGGATCGGGGTATAGATCCTCCGGTTATAATGAAATCTGGGAAAATGACACCGCCCCATCCCGAAAACTCTCACCCCTTGCTAGGTATAATTGATCGCAGGAAAAATTTTATGAGTAAATTTGTCTTTGTCACCGGGGGAGTTGTCTCCAGTATTGGGAAAGGAATTGTCGCCGCTAGTTTGGGAAGATTGTTGAAAAGTCGGGATTATTCCGTCTCAATTCTGAAATTAGACCCCTATATCAACGTGGATCCGGGTACAATGAGTCCTTTTCAACACGGAGAGGTATTTGTCACCGATGATGGGGCCGAAACCGACCTCGACCTTGGCCACTACGAACGTTTTACCGATACGGAACTCTCCCGTCTCAATAGTGTGACTACTGGCTCGATTTATCAAGCGGTATTGAATAAAGAGCGCCGTGGTGCTTATATGGGGGGAACCGTGCAGGTAATTCCCCATATTACCAACGAAATCAAGGAAAGGATTCTCCGGGTGGCCAAAGATACCAACCCCGATATTGTCATCACAGAAATTGGTGGTACGGTGGGAGATATCGAATCTTTGCCTTTTTTAGAAGCAATTAGGCAATTTAGGAAGGATGTGGGTCGAAATAACGTAGTTTATATGCACGTTACCCTAATTCCTTGGATCCCGGCCGCCAAGGAGATGAAAACGAAACCGACGCAACACTCGGTTAAGGAATTAAGATCGATCGGTATTCAACCGGATGTGTTAGTCTGTCGTTGTCATCTACCCCTACAACCGGGGTTAAAAGAAAAACTCTCAGCTTTCTGTGATGTGCCGGTAGAATCGGTGATTACTGCTCAGGATGCCAGCAGTATCTATGAGGTTCCTCTCAATCTGGAAAAAGAGGGATTAGCGCAACAAACCCTAGAATTATTAAACCTGGGTCCCCGATACCCCCATCTGGAGGAGTGGGAAAATCTCATCCGACAGATGCAATCCCCTAGTCAAAAATTAGAGATAGCTATCGTTGGTAAATATGTGCAATTGGGGGACGCTTATCTCTCGGTGGTAGAGGCCCTCAAACACGCTGCTATTGCCCTTGATAGCGAGATAGAATTGCGTTGGGTAAGTGCTGAAGATGTGGATAACGATTCGGCCGAAGCTCATTTAAGCGGTGTTGACGGTATTGTTGTACCCGGTGGTTTTGGTATTAGGGGTGTGGATGGCAAAATTAAGGCGATCGAGTATGCTAGGGTCAATAATATTCCTTTCTTGGGTCTCTGTTTAGGGATGCAGTGTTCGATTATCGAATGGGGTCGCAATGTGGCCCGATTGGAAAGGGCCAATAGTTCCGAATTTGAAGAGGATACACCGAATCCAGTGATTAATTTACTGCCAGAACAGGCAGATGTGGTGGATTTAGGGGGAACAATGCGCTTAGGTCTCTATCCCTGTCGTTTAAATCCCGATAGTCTGGCTTTCTCCCTCTACGGTCAAGAGGTTATCTATGAGCGCCATCGTCACCGTTACGAGTTCAATAATGCCTATCGTAGTCTCTTTTTTGAGACTGGTTATCTGGTGAGTGGCACTTCTCCCGATGGTCGTTTGGTGGAAATTATCGAACTACCAAAACATCCTTTCTTTATTGCTACCCAATTTCATCCCGAATTTCGCTCTCGTCCCAATAAAGCTCATCCTCTCTTTTCTGGTTTCATGAAAGCGGCCCTCAAAGGTAGAGAGGAAAAGTTCTCCCTTAGTAGTCAGCATTCAGCTATTAGTTAGGGTTTGCTGGGTTTTATTGGCTCAAAATTTGTTTTTTTTGGGGGGAAACCCCCGAAAATTTGTCATCTTAACCCCAGTCTGGCCTAGGGTTTCCCGAATTGACGTTGATAAACTACTTCTTCCTTGCCAGATTCCAGTTTAATATCCGAGCGAGGATAGGCCACACATAACAAAGCATAGCCCTCTTTTTGCAGGTCGGGGGATAATCCCATGCCCTCACCTTGTTCGACGCTACCCTGGGAAAGTTGAGCGGCGCAGGTAGTACATACGCCCGCATTGCAAGAACTGGGTAAGTCAATCCCCGCATCGTAGGCCGCTTGTAGTATAGTTTGATCTTCCCTAACTTCGATCGTTTGTATTTTTCCTAAATGAGAAATTTCTACTTTGTGGGTTGTGGTCATAGCTAATGAATGATGCTTTGAACTTCACCTATTTTATCATTCTAGATTGGGGGCTCTTCTGGTTTCTGTGTGGAAACGAGGTCTATACTGATAGTTTTTTTCCAAAAATAGTCCTAAAAGTGTTGCCTAGTAAGCATTTCACGATTCTATAAGCAAAAATTATCGACCCTGGTATGTACTCCCGTCACGAGCGTCTCTAGTTGCGCTTTTCCTCCCGGGACTGCCGTGATTAACTTTGTCCAAGCTGTCATCCTTTTAACCACATTATAGCCGCGACTGCGGGCTAACTCATCCAAATGAGCGATCGCACTGTCCACCTCTACCCCCATCACCCGTTCTGACAGGTGTAGGTTTATTACAAAGAGGTGAGCAGTCACACACTCAAGGTGAGAAAATCAAGCTAGAGAGGCTCTTCTAGGTTCTGTGTGATAAGTTTAACTTACATTATGATCGATCGATCTTTGTGTCCTTTGTGTCTTTGTGGTTCGTTCCACCCCCTCGCTCTTGAGAATGTATCTTAGAATACATTTTACCCACCAAACCTGGGAGAGCCAAAATTCTTTAACCTTGTCACAAGTAAAGGTTTTTCTTTTGTCAGGGTGAATCTCTTGGAAAAGTTTTTCTGTGACTCTATTGATTTCCGATGCGGTTTTGTTTTTGGCTAATCCTACTACTAAAAATTTCGAGGCTTTGTCCATATATGTAACGAGAACTCCTAGATGATTGCCTCCAATCATTGTGTCACTTTCCCAATGACCGATTTCAGTTTTCTGGTCAGCAATTACTGGTCGCTCGCTGATATCTACCCGCCCTGGAATCCCTCCACGCTTACTTTTTGCTCCGCCTCGACTCTTTCTTTGACAAAGCCCCCGGCGT
>NZ_JADBUZ010000009.1:0-3935 GCF_020245305.1 Microcystis sp. M20BS1
AATCGCTTCAGCGCACTCCTCGCGGGGCGAGTTTCAATCCCTAGTAGGGTTTAAGATTAATTGGAACAAGTTTAACCTGAATATGCAATCCCGACTGACTCAAGTTTCAATCCCTAGTAGGGTTTAAGATTAATTGGAACTCACCAAAAAGCTTTTGAGGCTATTTTAAAAAATGATAGTTTCAATCCCTAGTAGGGTTTAAGATTAATTGGAACGAATCGATCGCACCTTTAAATGTTTGCAGTTCATCAGGTTTCAATCCCTAGTAGGGTTTAAGATTAATTGGAACGCCACATACCAAGTGGGTACGCCAGCCACGGGCGGCGTTTCAATCCCTAGTAGGGTTTAAGATTAATTGGAACCCAGAATTTGAAGGAAGCCCAACAGCTACTAATGCAGTTTCAATCCCTAGTAGGGTTTAAGATTAATTGGAACATGCTCTAGAGAAATCGCCAAGCGGGTTGGGAAGGAAACGACGGGTTTTTGTTTCAATCCCTAGTAGGGTTTAAGATTAATTGGAACTAGAAGAAATTAAGGCAAAAGCTAATTTTGACCCCGAGTTTCAATCCCTAGTAGGGTTTAAGATTAATTGGAACAAAGGGGGATAATCAGGGGAATATATTGATAATGAGTTTCAATCCCTAGTAGGGTTTAAGATTAATTGGAACCGCCCAGTGGTAAAAGCTATACGCTATGGGATTTTCAAGGTTCGTATGCGCCGCACCCGCAATAAACCAATCATACAGCAAGTGACCCAGTTCTTCAAGACCCCGCAAAACCTTACGGGATAAGGTGCGCCCCGCGTTGGAAAGGAAAATCATCTCGAATCTATATTGCATAAGCTTTCCAGCCACCAGATAATAGTTAAGGATTTTTACAGCTACCCGGAAGCGCAACCGAGCTAAACAAAAAAAATTGTATTATCCCGGGGTAACTCACCACCGATACGTTCCACTTTACCCCGACAACAGGCGCAGAGAAAATAAAAGCGGATGCTATCGGTATCGGGTTTGATCAACTTACTCAAGCGCCCGCGCAGCTTAGCGTACTGGGTATCGGTTAGATCGCACTCAAAAACACTATACTGCACCCGTTGGCCGTAGGACTTTAACGTATTGTGAATTTTGGTTCGTCGCTTATCGTCGGAAATATCGTAACTGACAACAAAATACATGATCGCCTCTATCTACTTTAAAATCAAGGGTGGATACTTATCCGTCTCGTCCATGAGATATTTCGCCATTAGTCGGGCCTGAATCTCGAAAGCTTCTTGATAAGTACACTGTTTACCCATTACCGGATGCTTAAACTTCGATTGTTTCTTCTGTTCGTACAAGCGCAGGAAAATCTGTAACCCTTCCCTCGTCAAGGAAACCGCACCACTTAAGGGTTCAGTGGTGAAATGTTCGGGGGTAAGATAAGGATGATTGATCCCGTTGAGAACCACGGCATCAACGACGATCGCTCTAAATTCTTCCATCAGATCTAGTGCCAGCGAGGGGCGACCGTAGCGTTGATAGTGAAGATAACCGAGATAGGGGTCAAAACCGACCAAATTGATCGCACTCTGCACGTCATGGCGCAATAACGCATAACCCAGACTCAAAAGAGAATTGACCGGATCTCGCGGGGGGCGACGGTTACGCGAGGTAAAGGTAAAAGTATCACCGAGAATTAGGGAATCAAAACAACTGAAATAGGCTGCGCTTCCCGCTCCCTCTAACCCCCGGAGAGAATCGATCGCCGAGGTTGTTTCGATCGAGCCGATCGCTGCTTCCAAACAAGCGATCGCCGTTTGTAAATCCAACTCCTTTCGATCGCGTTGACGACGGAGTAGAATGTTGCGGTAATTCTTCAGCTTGCCGCGGACGAATCCCCGCACTAAATGAATGGCTTTCGGGGAATCGCCGGCGGCCTGCCATTGCGCTCGACGAACGAAAATATTTTTGGTCATCTCTGGTTCCAATCTACCGAGATAGCGTCCGGTGGATGTGACGAAACTGAGCGGAATATGACGTTCCAACAATTCGATCACCAATGCGGGAGAAACTGAACCCCGTCCGAAAATCACCACTCCTTCCACGTTCAATAGAGGTACATCGAGGATCGTTTCTTTGGATGCTTTAACCGTTAAACGCTCGTCATTTTTGCCGAGAAATGCGTCTTCTCTTGTCACATATACCGTTCCCATATTTTTTAGTCTTCCTCTCGATATCGTTGGACTTTTTCGGTTAATCGGGGCAAGCAGCGATCGAACAAACTGCATCCCTTGCAGCGGGGTGAATAGACCGCCGGGGGCATTTTTCCCGTCTGGATCAGGGTTTCAACTGCTCGGATCGTAGCGATCGCCCGTTGCCGTAGAGCAAGATCGATCGCCACCGGTTGACGCTGGTGAGAACTGGCATAGTAGATATAGCCAGTATCTAGCCTTTTTCCCGTCATTTCTTCCAAACACAGAGCTTGAGCGCACACCTGCAACTCGTCGTTATCCCATTCGCCTTTACTGCCCCGTTTGTATTCCACGGGGATAAATTCGCCATCCTGGGACTCGATCAGATCGGCCTTACCGATGAGACGGTAATTGTCTGATTTAAGCCAGATCGCCCGAATTTGCCATATTTCCTCGCGGTTTGCCGCCCCGACGGTGTGAACTCGCTCGTGTAAATTTGTTCCCTCGATCGTATAGCTATTATCGAGAAATTCCCCGGCGACGAACATTCTCCAACAACGGTGGGGACAGTAGGCGTAATGGTTGAGAGCGGCGATCGGTATGTAATCAGATTCATCCATGGCTATCTTTTCTCCTTAGCAATTCTGCGAGTCATCCCCATCCCCATGGTGGTTTTCCGTCCCACTCCCGCGTAGAGGGCAAAATCCGCCAGTACATTAATCGCTTTAATCTTTGCGGGTTCCACCTCTCCCAAAAGACGATAGTGAATCTCGCCCACACAACCGATCAACTGGTTTTTATAGGCCTCATCGGCTAATTTCGTTTGAATATCGAAGAAACTGGGAAAAATCGACTCTAGGGCAATAGAATCGAAGGGGATAGCGCTATAGCGATTCCAACGATTGAGAAGGCTATTAAACACCAGTTCCCGCGTCGGTAAGGCACTATCGAATTTTCCCTGCCGGAAGGTGACGGGGGTGGCGAAAAGGAAATCAAATTCCCGATTCGTTTCCGAGGCGTTTTCATACAGGTATTGATAAGTACAAGAGTTCGCCCAGGGTTGAACCGATTGCGGGGTGGCGAGGACGCTAGTGATAACCAGATCGGCGGAACCGAGATGCCAGGGGTGTTTTGGATTGAGATTCAACCAGAGCGAGGTTAATTTACCGAATAATCGGTCATCGAGCAGAGAAATCCGCCACCAGCAGGGAGTTTCGGGGGCGATTGGCCGTTCGTGTCGCCACTGCGGGGAATTTATTGTTATTTTCCCCCGCGATTGAATCTGTAGTGGCGATAAGGTGAAGGCTTTATCTGCCTCGGCTGTGTGTAGAATTTTCCCTAATTCCTGATCAACACTACTGACAAGGGTAAGGAATAGCGCGTGAAGGTGTCGTCCGGTGAGAAAATTCGGATAGATCGGCGATCGGGGTGTGAGATTGAGAACGAGACTGTAGGGCATTAACTTAATCGGGCCTTGGCAAAAATTTGTCTGGGGGTTAGGGTTAAATCGGGGAGGAGAATATCGCTAATCTCGTCATCGCCTTTTTTAATCGCCGGGGGTGCGTCGGGATAGAAAATTGTGATCTGCTTGGCCCGGGGATCGACGATCCAGACGCGACTGACTCCCGCTTTTAGGTAGTCCACGGCTTTTTCGCGCCGGCTGCTGAAGGATTGTTCCGGAGAAATAATTTCGATGACTAATTCCGGGGGAACGGGACAAGCTTCATCGGTGAGGGGAATATCTCCTAACCTTTCCGGGGAAATG
>NZ_JADBUZ010000090.1:0-8413 GCF_020245305.1 Microcystis sp. M20BS1
AGTTTTAACTGTGCGGTTTGGACAGATTTCTTCAGAAATTGAAGAGATAATCGGCAAAATGACTAACCCTACTATCTTAGAAGAGCTACTAAAATTAGCAGCTACCGCTAATTCTCTCGCAGAATTTAAGCAGTCTTTGGCTAAAATCAATATCTAGAAAACGGGTTTCTCAAAGAAACCCGTTTTCTTGTAATAAATGTTAATTTCTGTTACAGGTGTCTTGAAAAATTGGCCATTGTTATGCTAAAACTGTTAGCAATAAACCTTTGCTGTTAATGTCATGACTTCTACTCTTTTGCCCCTCCTTCCTTCTGTTTACGATGTTTTGTTCGATTTCGCTCAATCTGACGGTTTTTGGGCAAATTTAGCCATCGCTTTTGGCACAAGTTATGATGTGGTTAAGGCGACGCAATTACGACAGCAGTGGCAAAGCCGAAATTTTAGTCAAATTCCCCCGATTGAGGTACTCAGTGATGAGGTTTTAGGGACGGCGAATGGTGCCTATTCCAGCAGTACCAATAAGATTTATCTATCAGCATCTTTTTTAAATACGGCCTCGTCAGCAGCGATAGTTAATGTAATTTTAGAAGAAATTGGGCATTATGTGGATGCTTAAATTAATCCGGTGGATAGCGCGGGAGATGAGGGGGCAATTTTTGCGGAGTTGGTGCAGGGAAATAGTCTGGATGTGGCAACCTTGGAGGTATTGAAAGCTGAGGATGATTCAAAGATAATTAATTTAAATGGGGAAGTAATTACAGTTGAACAGAATAAATTGCTTAAATCTGGCAAGATTATTGTTGCTAATGATGAATTTACATTAAGTGATTCTGGATTTAGTAATGCTCCCGACGATTCACTATTATTTGCTCAGAATATCGCTAATTATTTTGCTAATGGGAAGAAAGGCTCATTTCTTGCTTATTCCGATAACCTTGGTTTCACAGGATTTCAACTATCTAAAGCTTTAACTGATGCAGGACATCAATGGAAGGTTGCACCTAATTTGCCATTCACGTTAGAGACATTACAACAATATGATGGAGTTTTTCTTGGCGGATCCCCAGTAGATAATCAGGTATTAATTGATTATGTAAACAGTGGAGGAAATGTTTATCTAATGGCAGGAACTGGAATTACTGGAAGTTTTGATAGTGTTACGAGTGAGGCTAATGCTTGGAAGGATTTCTTGAATAATTTTGGGTTGTCATTGGCAAATCAATGGAATGAGTTTTACGGCAATATTCCTATTAACCCTTCATCTCATCCAATTCTTGCAAATATAGATCAATTATATCAACAGTATGGTCAAACAATTATTGATCTAAATGCTAATGACAATCAAGGAGTATTAATTGCTAAGAGCAATGATGGACAGGGACTTTATACTATTTACGATCCTAATTTTCAAGTCAATCTAATCACTAATGGTAGTTTTGAAATTGGCCCAGATCCTGATCCTTATTTACCACTTGACCCTGGTTCTACCGCAATCACAGGATGGACTGTTACGAGGGATCAAATTGACTATGTAGCTTATTGGGTAGATGCAGATGGCGAGCGCTCTCTTGATCTCAATGGTTCGCCTGGAGTGGGTGGTATAGCTCAAACTTTCAGCACTATTGCAGGCCAACAATACCTTGTCTCCTTTGCCTTGGCTGGCAATACTTATAGTGGAACTCCCATCAGACAACTAGGAGTTTCAGCCGCAGGCCAGTCCGAAGTTTTTTCCTTTGATACTACAGGGTTTAGTGATGATAATATGGGCTGGGTAAATAAGACCTGGGTATTTACGGCAACTGCATCCACAACGACCTTGGAATTTTATAGTTTATCTATTGAGCCAGAAAATGCTGCTTTTGGCCCCGCACTAGATAACGTTTCCGTCATTTCTTTACTACCATCTATCACCTTAGCGGTAGCCCCAGCAAGCGTGACTGAAGACGGTACCCCTAACCTAGTCTATACCTTCACCCGCACCACTCCAACGACCAGCGCCTTAACGGTTAACTATACAGTCGGGGGGACAGCGACATTTAGTACAGATTACACCCAAAGCGGTGCAGCAACTTTCACCAGTAAAACCGGGACAGTGACTTTCGCTGCTAATGCTACCACTGCTAAAGTCACAATAGACCCCACTGCTGACACAACTGTTGAAAATAACGAAACTGTCATTTTAACCCTCGCTTCTGGGACAGGTTATACAGTAGGTACGACTACTCCAGTTACGGGGACAATTACCAATGACGATACCAGTGTCACCCTAGCAGTTTCTCCCGCAAGTGTGACAGAAGACGGGACAACAAATCTGGTTTATACCTTCACTCGTAGCGGAGTAACAACTAATCCTTTAACGGTTAATTACACCCTCGGAGGGACAGCGACTTTAAATACCGACTACACTCGTACAGGGACTAACAATACAGTCACCTTTGCTGCTGGTTCATCCACTGCTACTGTAACAGTTGACCCCACTGCTGACACAATAGTAGAAAGTAACGAAACTGTTATTTTAACCCTTGCTTCTGGGACAGGTTATACAGTTGGGACAACTACCCCAGTGACGGGGACTATTGTTAATGATGATACCCCTTCCTCCCCCGGAACCTTATCTTTTGGTTCTCCTACTTTTAGCATCAATGAAAATGGGACTCCTGTTACTGCTGTAACGGTCACTCGTACCGGCGGAAGCAATGGCGCAGTCAGCGCAACTGTTAAACTAACAAATGGGACAGCTACCGCCCCATCTGACTATAATAATAACTCGATTACCGTTAATTTTGCGAACGGAGAAATCAGTAAAACTGTTACTGTTCCCATTGTTAATGATACTCTCCCCGAACCTGATGAAACGGTTCAATTAATTCTCATCAACCCCACCAGTGGCGCAACAATTGGCAGTCAAAATACTGCTACTCTCAATATTGTTGATAATGATGCTGCAATATTAATTACTGGTTTTCCTCAAGGTTCACAAGGCAGTAATTTAGGGAAAAGTACGATAATTATTTCGGGGCAAAATTTCTCGCCTACTGACAAAATTAGCATTATTTCTCCAACGGGTACTGAAACCTTAGCGAATCAGGTTTATTGGGTGAATAAAACCGAAGCTTGGGCAACTTTTAACCTGCAAGGTTTAGCGACAGGGCAGTATGATGTTAAGGTGATGAATGGCATTAATACCTATACCTCTAATGATACCTTTACCGTCAATAATGACCCCCTAGGAAATCTAAATATTGAATTAAGTTATCCAGCTAGTGGTTTTGTTAAAGTCACTTATACCAATATTGGACAAACTGATCTAATCGCGCCTTTACTGAGAATAAATGCTACTAATGCTACTGTTAATTATCCCGCAGAAAATACCATTAGTGCTACTCTCAAACAACTATTAAATCTGTCTTTGGCAACCAGTGATAATGGTCCGGCGGGTATTCTTGCTCCAGGTGAAAGTGGAGAGTTTTACTTCCAATATACCCCCAATGGTAACGGTTTAATTAACTTTACGGTTAATCAAGTTCCAGCCAATGAAGTAATTAATTGGGCGACAATTAAAGCAGAAACTCGCGCTGATTATAGTTATATTGATACTGCTGCTTGGGATGCTTTATGGAGTAATTTAACCGCTAGTTTAGGCACAACTGCTGGACAATTTCAAGCAGTAATGGCCGAAAATGCTAACTATTTAAGTCAGTTGGGACAGGAAACCAGTGATTTAACTCGTTTATTTGCTTTTGAATGGAAACAAGCAGCTAACACCCTGACTAATGTAGATTTATTAAGTACGACTGATGTGGTAGATACTGCACCCGGTTTATCTTTAAGCTTTAATCGGACTTTCTATCAGTCTATTGCTGAACGCTACAATTTAGGAACATTAGGACGAGGTTGGTCTAGTCAGTGGGATTTACGCGCTACTACCAACAGTCAAGGTGATGTTATTATCCGCAGTGTGGGGGGGGTACAGCGCATTTTTGAGAAGCAAACTGGTGACACTTACACGGGAGAAGGGGGTGCCACTTTAACTATTGTTGGTGGTGAGTATCGCTTAAAAGAAGCGAGTGGGTTTGTTTCTTTATTTGGGAGTAATGGGAAACTCAATTATGTTGAGGATACTAATGGTAATCGCATCACTCTACAATATACTAATAATAATCTAACCAAGTTGGTTCACACCAATGGGGATAGTTTAACCCTGACTTATAATGCTCAAGGACGGATTAACAAGATTACTGATTCTGCGGGACAAGCTACTACCTATAGTTATGATACTACAGGGGAAAATCTGTTATCGGTGACGGGGGTTGATGGAACCATCACTTATACTTATGATACGGGTAATGTTGCGGCGAAAAAATACTCTTTATTGTCGGTAAAATCTGATTTGGGTTATCAGCGTAGTTTTGAATACGATAATCAAGGTCGTCTCACCAAAGAATCTAGCAACGGAAACACCCAAACCCTAACCTACAGTTATGATAGTGTAGGTGGGGTGACGATTACTGATAGCACCGGAGCATCCCAAACCGTCTTATTAGATGATGGGGGAAGTGCTGGACAAATTCGCGGGGTTAATAACCAAAATCTGCTATTTAATTATGATGCAGATGGTAATTTAGTTACAACCCTTCCTAATGGTGGTCAAACAGTCTATAGTTACGATACTAATGGTAATTTAACTCAACAAACGAATTTACTGGGACAAAAGACTAAGTTTACCTACGATGCTACCTTTAATCAATTAACCAGTTTTACAGACCCTAAAGGGAATGGAGTAGGGTATAGTTATGATACTAAAGCTAATCTGAATAAGATTACCTACTCTGATGGTAGTACCCAACAATTTACTATTGATGCTTTAGGGAATATTACCAGTTATATCAATCGTCGCGGTAGTAATATTTCCTACACTTACAATACCAGTGGCCTGCTGACCAAGAAACAATATGGTAACAGTTCGAGTGTTAACTACAGCTACGATACAAGAGGCAATCTTACCAGCGTAGTTGATGGAACAGGAACTATGGCGATGCAGTATGATACTGCTAACCGTCTTACTAAGATAACCTATCCTAATGGTCGTTCTCTATCCTATACCTATAATGCAGATGGTCAACGCACCAAATTAGTTTCTAGCGATGGTTATACGACTAATTATACTTATGATACCGTCGGTCGTTTAAAGTCTTTAACCAATGGCACAGGACAAAATATTATCAGCTATGACTATGATAGTGCAGGTCGTCTCATTAAGGAAACTAATGGCAATGGAACCTATACCACCTATGAATATGATTTACAGGATCAGTTAACTAAATTAGTCAACTATAAAGCCAATAATACGGTTAATTCTCAGTATCAATATACCTATGATAACTTAGGTCGCCGTACTACCATGACCACCCTAGAGGGGGTCTTTGAATATGGTTATGATGCAATTGGTCAATTAACTTCTGTGATTACTCCTACCAATCGCACGATTACCTATACCTATGATGCTGCAGGAAACCGCATCGGGGTGACGGATAGCGGAGTAACCACGAACTATACTACCAATAACCTCAATCAATATAGCAATGTAGGTAATGGGGTTTATACCTATGATACGGATGGGAATTTAATCAGCAAAACCCAAGGGGGACAGACTTCTAATTATACCTATGATGCTGAAAGTCGCCTGGTTAAGGTTGTTACTCCTTCAGGGACTTGGGACTATGAATATGATGGCTTAGGAAACCGAACTGCTACTATTTTTAATGGACAAAAAACCGAATATTTAGTTGATCCCTTTGGGTTGGGTGATGTGGTTGGGGAATATAATAATAATAGCTTAGTGGCTAATTATACTCACGGAATCGGCTTAGTTAGTCGGGTAAATGGTAACAATAGTAATTATTATGACGCAGATGCGATCGGGTCAACTGTTGGGTTAACGGCAACAGATGGGAGTTATGTTAATAAGTATAGTTATTTACCCTTTGGAGAGGATTTAACCAAGATTGAAGCTGTGGCTAACCCCTTTGAATATGTGGGTCAATGGGGGGTGACTGATGAGGGAAATGGCCTCGATTTTATGCGAGCAAGGTTTTATGATAATAGTTTGGGAAGGTTTACGAGTGTTGATCCGATTGGGTTAAATGGTGGGGATACGAATTTTTATCGTTATGTCTTTAATAGTCCTAATACGTTTGTCGATCCAAGTGGATTATCCTGTTCAAAGAACAGAGACTTTTTTGTCAACTATGGTCAATACGCTATTTTGTCTTTGCCCGCTCTCATTCCAGGAAGTCTATTCGGTTATGCATTTACTTACATACCGAGAATATTTCAAAGTCTTAATACGGCACAAAGGATAAAACGTCTTTTTAGAATAGGAGAATTTCTAGGGATAGGAGCCTTTGAATCCTATTTTAGTACGGACTTGTCAAAATACTTGGACAAGATTGTACCTAAATGTCCCCCTGAACCACCACCACCGCCACCGCCACCGCCACCGCCACCGCCACCGCCACCACCGCCACCGCCACCGCCACCGGGCCCTGACGGCGGTGGCGGTTCAAACGGAGACCCCCACCTAACAACCTTCGACGGTATTAACTACGACTTCCAATCAGTAGGCGAATTTACCCTAGTTAAATCTACTACCGACGACTTTGAAATTCAAACCCGTCAACAACCTTGGAACGGTAGTACCAGTGTATCTGTTAATAGTGCCATTGCCATTAAACTCGGTGGACAACGGATAGGGTTCTATTTAAATGACCCCAACCCCTTAAAAATTAACGGCATCGCCGCAAACCTTCCCAATGGTCAACTCTATGCCATTGGACAAAACCTCATTGTCCGGGATGGCGACAGTTACAGCATTTTTTCCGCCAATAATGACTACATTAACATTGATTTTAATAGCACTTATATTAATATCAATCTGGGTCTAGCAGAAAACCGCAAAGGGAATCTGATTGGTCTATTAGGCAACTATAACGGCACAACCAATGATGACTTTGCTCTGCGTAATGGAACTGTTATCGGCGGCACTATTACCACTGGCCAACTTTACGGCGAGTATGACGACAGTTGGCGCATCACTCAAGCTACCTCCCTCTTTGACTACGGGACGGGACAAAATACCAACACTTTTACTGACCTCACCTTCCCTAACAACGTCATCACCATTGACTCCCTAACCCCGGCGCAACGCGCAGCAGCAGAACAAATTGCTATCAATGCGGGGATTACTGACCCCGATATTCTCAATGATGCCATTCTTGATATTTTCCTCACCAATGGGGCCCCAGAAATTATTCAAGGTTACGTTACACTACAACGACAAGCGACTATCAGCGCCACCAATACCCTAATTAACCCTGAGGGATTCGGAGACCAACACTGGTTAACCTCCGGGGAAGTCATTCCCTATACTATCCGTTTTACTAACAATGCCGCCGCTGGAACCATACCCGTTGCACAAGTTACCATCACTCAAACCCTCGACTCAGACCTAGACCTCAACACCTTCACCTTACAGGACTTCGGTTTTGGGAATATTACCGTTAATGTTCCCGTCGGGACCCGCAATTACAGCCAACGCCTTGATTTGCGAACCACTCGCGGTGTCTTTGTTGATGTCAATGCTAGTCTAAATACCTCAACAAGGGTATTAACTTGGACATTTATTGCTATAGATCCTACCACAGGCAACCCTGCTAATATTACCACTCAGGGATTCTTACCACCCAATGACGCAAACGGGTCTGGGACTGGTTTTGTGGGTTACAGCATCCAACCTAAAGCTAATAATCCCACTAACACCCGTATAGATGCACAAGCAACCATCACCTTTAATACCCAAACTATCCAAACTAACCCCGTTTTTAACACCGTTGGTGATACCAGTGTTACTCTTGCAGTTTCTCCCGCAAGTGTGACTGAAGACGGGACAGCTAATCTGATTTACACCTTCACCCGTTCTGGTGTACTAACAAATGCTTTGACGGTTAATTACACCCTCGGAGGGACAGCGACTCTCAATACCGATTACACTCGCAGCGGGACTAATAATACAGTCACCTTTGCTGCTAATTCAGCGACTGCGACTGTAACCGTTGACCCCACTCCTGACACAATAGTAGAAAGTAACGAAACTGTTATTTTAACCCTCGCTTCTGGGACAGGTTATACAGTTGGGACTACCACCCCAGTGACGGGAACAATTACCAATGATGATGTCACCCTTCCCAGTATTACTCTTGCGGTTTCTCCTAGTAGTGTTACCGAAGACGGGACAACTAATCTCGTTTATACCTTCACCCGTACTGGAGTAACAACAAATGCTTTGACGGTTAATTACACCCTCGGAGGGACAGCTACTTTAAATACCGATTACACTCGTACAGGGACTACCAAT
>NZ_JADBUZ010000091.1:0-22405 GCF_020245305.1 Microcystis sp. M20BS1
AATCGTTAAGCCAGAGGAGGTGGAAAGAGCCGTAAACTTGATTAACAATCGTCCTCGAAAATGTCTTGACTATCGTACCCCGAATGAGGTATTCTATAAAGGTAGATCAGACAGTGATGCAATTCAGACTTGAATTGGCCTATATCTTTTACCCTTATATTCGGCTTTTGCCCTCGGTGACTCTATCTTTCAGCAAATTCCTTTTTTAGGAGCGGCCTTAGTAATAGTTTTAACTCCCTTAGCTTTTCTCTATAGTTCTCTGGGAAGCTTTGGCAGTTTAATTATCTTTTTCGTCCTCTTTTTCGCCGTGGTACGCAATCCCCGCATCAGTCATTTTATCCGGTTTAACACCATGCAGGCGATTTTAATCGATATTTTGGTGTCTTTATTGCGATTGGTCTTAGATTTCGTCGCTAGGGGTGGGGCGAATTTAGTGGTAGAAACTCTTTTTAACGTCGTCTTTTTGGGAGCATTTGCCGCCTGTGTTTACAGCATTATACAGTCGGTTATCGGCAAATACGCCGATATTCCCACAATTTCTGAGGCAGCCTATTCCCAAGTGGGAGGTTAGATTAGGCTGGCTGAATAAATCTAAAAACCTTGTTGGGTAAGACTTTTAGACTTTTTGGCAATCAAAAAGTACCAGATATGGGAGTGATCGGGGGGAAAATCCCTGGGCTTTTTCCCTGAAAATTAGGTAATTGACCTCCTCAAAATCGGGAAAACCCTACACCCTACACCCCACACCCCACACCCTCTCCCCACAAAAAACTTTTTCAGCAGACCCTAATTAAGCTTGAGTTTGTCCCCTTTTTCGGCTACAGTCTCTCCAGAATCAATGCGTTCGCTGCCAGGCCACATCTATGAGTCCATTTAAACAGACGCTACGGGAACTCAACGCTCAGAAGGGGAAAATAGCCGCTTCTGTGGGCAGAAAAACGCCTAAACGGGTTAATCGTTGGTTTAAATGGCTTTCTCCCGGTCTTTTTGTCAAACGCTGGCTTTTAATCAGTTTAGCCGGCGTTTTTCTGACCTCCTTCGGTTTAGCTATTTGGGTAAAATTAACCCCAGTTAATCGCTTTTTAGAGTTTGTTTCCCAAGCATTAGAAACGACCGCACGTTTAGTCCCCAATTCTGTTTCCGGGCCGCTGGCGGTTTTGCTGGGTGTCTTTTTGTTATTCTGGGGTCAGAGTCGCACCGTCGAAACGATTACAGAAGCACTACAACCAGACGCATCGGAGGAATTAGTCGATCGCCTACGGGCCCATCGTCGTCTCCATCGCGGCCCAAAAATTGTGGCGATCGGTGGCGGTACGGGTTTATCGACGCTTTTACGCGGTTTAAAACAGTATAGTTCCAATATCACCGCTATTGTCACCGTAGCTGATGATGGCGGTTCTTCGGGCCGATTACGTCGGGAAATGGGCATTTTACCCCCGGGGGATATTCGCAATTGTATCGCCGCTTTAGCCGATGAGGAAAAGTTATTAACGGAATTGTTTCAATATCGCTTTCATACCGGGGATGGTTTATCGGGCCACAGTTTTGGTAATTTATTTATCAGCGCTATGACCGAGATTACCGGCGATCTGGAACAGGCGATCGATGCTAGTGCCAAAGTTTTGGCCATTCGCGGTAAAGTGCTACCTGCTACCCTTACCGATGTTAGTCTTTGGGCTAAGTTAGCCGATGGGCGCATTATTGAGGGAGAATCAAAGATAACCGAAGCTATGGGGCAAATTCGTCAGATTGGCTGTCATCCTGCCGATCCAGTCGCTTTACCGGCTGCTTTAGCGGCAATTAAGGAAGCAGATTATATTATCATCGGGCCGGGTAGTCTTTATACCAGTATTATCCCTAATTTGTTGGTTCCCGCAATTCGTCAGGCCCTAGCACAGGTGACAGTCCCCCGCGTCTATGTTTGTAATATTATGACCCAGCCGGGGGAAACGGATAATTATTCGGTGGCTGATCATTTGCGAGCGATCGAAGGAGTCTGCGAAGAACGCGTCTTTGATGCGGTTTTAGCCCAAAGAACTGCACCATCGCCCCAATCTCTACAATTATACGCCCAAGAGCATAGTCATCCTGTCTTTTTAGATCGCGAGGAGGTGGGAAAAATGGGTTATCGCATTGTTTTAGCGAATGTAATGGCAGAAGATGAAGTTACTGCCAAAGTTCGTCACGATCCCCAACGTTTAGCCCGAGTTTTATGGCGCTGGTATGCTAAAAAGTGAATAGCGAGTTGACTAAATGTTTTTATCTAGCTTTGTCAAGTTATAAAATCATATTTTTTGCTTTAATTTGCCGACATTAGCCAAATTTGCTGATTAAAGCCCTAGGAAAAAATTAGCCTAAAAACCATTTCGCCTTATTCTGTGTTATACTCAGATTTTCAAGAGAGATGATCATGCACTACTCTACTAAATCTAATCAAGAGACAGGTGCGACAGTCTATTCCCCAAGCGATGGAAGTGAATTAATTCCTGCTGAGGTTAAACTAGATATAAACGGGCAAAACTATCAATCACTTAATATACCTCTCCCAGAGGGCTATACAGTAGATGATGAAGGAATCATCAATAACTATGGTAGCGAACCCAAGATTTATCTATCAAAATCCCCATCTTTAGAACAGCAAAAATGGTATATTTTGCAAGGAGTAGGGGCGGTTTTGTTGGTTGCTTTGGTGTTATTAATCACCTTTTCCGTTAGCTAGATAAAAACCGTAGGATTGACATTTAAGTTGAGCGAGACAGGAAAACTTTAATTTACACCATAGAGTCTGCATCCCAAGTATCGGGAGCATATATTGGAACCGACTCTATCTATCTGTCCAAATAGTAAATCTGACAGCTGAACTTTTTTACTTTGCTAAACTTGACAATTTTTTTCAGTTTTTTGTGGGTTGCTTCGTGATCAACAATAGAACCACCAATAGAGATAACTTCTCAAAGGAAATTCAACAGGTATGAAATTTAATCCTTCTCTTAGTCAAGAACCTCGCTATCAGGCAATTCCTGTTATGCAGATAACTTCCAAAGAAACCCTTCTCTATTGGTTAGAACGGACAGGAAGATTAAAATTACGTCAATCTGATGCTCATCCCGATTCGCAAATGTTAGAAGAATTAGACGATATTATCGATCCAGATAATTATGCTATAGAAGAAGAAGAAGAAGAAGAAGAAGAATAAATAGTCTTAAGTAGGTGGGTGGAATTAAATATAAGATGAACGTAGGTTGGGTTGAAGCATGAAAACCAACGCCCGCTCATGTTACGCTACCGCTAAACCATCCTACAAATAATTGTGCCTCCCTACTTACTGGGAGTTAGGAGTGAAATTTCAATTATCTAATATTCAGGAGATTAAGAAAGTGGTATCAACGAAAAAAACGGCTTTAATTTACTGTGAAAATCAGTTTGGACGTGTGGATGGAAAAACGGCAGCTGGCTTGATCAGACAATCAGAAATATATACAATTGTTGGTGTGCTGGATAGTTCCTTAGCGGGAAAAGATGCGGGAGAAGCATTAGGAGATAAAAAAAATCATATTCCCATTTTTGCCAATTTACAAACAGCCTTAGAAAAACTTAGAGATGTTCCCAATTGTTATATCTACGGCAAAGCACCCTTAGAAGCGTTTATTCCCCCCCTAGAAAGGCTGCTAATTTTAGAAGCAATGGCAGCAGGAATGGATATTATTAATGGTTTGCATCAATTCTTCTCCGAGGATTTAGAATTTAGGGAGCAAGCTAGTCAGTATGGTGTACAAATTACAGACATTCGTAAACCACCACAATTAGCTGATCTTCATGTATTTACCGGGCAAATTTCCCAAGTAAATATCCCCGTTATTGCCTTTTTAGGAACCGATTGTGCTTGCGGAAAAATGACCACTGCGGTGGCAGTTAATCAAACTCTCCAAGGCTTGGGTATTAAGTCTGTCTTAGTCGCTACTGGACAAACTAGCTTGATGCAGGGAGCAAGATATGGGGTTTCGATCGATGCTTTGGTTTCTCAATTTGTCATCGGTGAAATTGAAAATGCTGTGGTTCAAGCTTTTGAGAAAGAAAAACCCGATATTATTTTAGTGGAAGGACAAAGTTCTCTGAGTCATCCTGCTTTTATGAGTTCCGTGGGAATTTTGAAAGGAAGTAGGCCCGATGGGATTATTTTACAACATCCCCCAGCCCGAAAATTTCGCTGTGATTTTCCTCATTTAGCCATGCCAAAATTACAGGAAGAAATTTCACTAATTGAGGCAATTTCTCCCACTAAAGTTATCGCTATTGCGATTAATCACGAAAATCTCACCGCAGCAGCCACTGAGCGTATTATTGCCAAATATGAGCGAGATTTTCAGTTACCGACTACTGATGTTTTGTTACACGGATGTGAGAAATTAGTCCAAGCTTTATGCGATCGCTTTCCGAAATTAAACCGGAAAATCAAAGGGGAAATTTTAGCTGCAATTCCCGCAATTGGGAGCAAATAGGCTGATGAAAGACCTTTTGCCCAGAATCGAGATTTCTCTCCCGAAAATACGCCATAATGCTCGTTTACTCTGCCAATTATACGGCAGCAAGGGACTTTCTGTTATGGGAGTTTCCAAAGCGATTTTGGGTGATCCCTCGATCGCCTTGGCGATGATTCAAGGTGGAGTCAACTTTATCGCTGACTCTCGAATCGAAAATATTCTCAAAATGAAACAAGCAGGAATAGTGACAACTTTTGTTCTGTTGCGTACTGCCTTGAGTCAAGCAGAATCAGTGGTTAACATTGCAGATATCAGCTTAAATACCGAATTAGCAACAATTCAGGAACTTTCCTATTATGCTCAAGAAAAGCAAAAAATACACCGCATTATTATCATGACGGAGTTAGGGGATTTACGCGAAGGTGTACTGCCGAAAGATCTCGTCAAGTTCATCAAAAAAACCCTCGCTTTTCCCTTTATCAAAATTGTCGGACTGGGTTGTAATTTGGCTTGTTATGGAGGGATTAAACCTGATAGCCATAATATGAGCAAATTATCTGTGTTAACAGATACAATTGAGCAGGAGTTTTTAATAAAATTACCGATTATTTCAGGAGGAAATTCTGCTAACTATCAATGGTATCAAAAAAGTAGCGAAGTTGGTCGGATTAATAATCTGCGTTTAGGAGAATCAATTTTATTAGGTTGTGAAACAGTTAATCGACAAGTGATACCTGGCTTATATACCGATGCTTTTCGGTTAATTGCTGAAGTAATCGAATCCAAAGATAAACCATCTCTACCCTCTGGAGAAATTGGTCGAGATGCTTTTGGTAATGTTCCCAGCTTTATCGACCAAGGCATTCACCGTCGAGTTATTATTGCATTAGGAAGACAGGATATTCTTATCTCTGGATTACAAACAAGTCAGGAGATAAAAATATTAGGTTCTAGTAGCGATCATCTAGTTGTTGATAGTCATAACAAGAGGTTAAAAGTAGGAAGCGAAGTCAGTTTTAATCTTGATTACGGAGGACTTTTAACAGCCATGACTTCTCCTTTTATTACTAAAAGTTATGCTCTCAATGCAGTAGCACAACTGTCTTGATCGATGAATAAATATCCACAGATATATTTAGGGGTTGCTGGCTTATCACCTTGACATCAGCGCCGTAGAGATTTGTACTCAATTACTATCCTATCGCTAAATTCTGGGAAGAAATCAAAATCCCCCTCAATCCTTAACAAATTCTTAATCATCTCGTTTGGCACCATGATAAGCCGCCCCGAGGTATAATTCCCCTACTTTCGGGTTATTGAGTAAATCTTGACCCGATCCCTGAAAACGATCTTGACCACTTTCTAAAACATAACCTCGATCGGACATCATTAGGGCTTTTTTGGCATTCTGTTCCACTAAAATAATTGCAGTTCCCGTCTGATTAATCGCTTTTATCTGTTCAAAAACACTGGTTACTAAGATAGGAGATAAAGCTGCCGAAGGTTCATCGAGAATTAATAAATCCGGTTGCAACATCAGCGCTCTTCCCATGGCTAACATCTGTCTTTCTCCTCCGGATAAAGTGCCAGCTTTCTGACGACGGCGCTCGTCCAAACGAGGAAACATGGCATAAATGCGCTCTTTTAGGGGTTTAATCGCTTTTTTACTGGTAAAAGCCCCCATTTCTAGATTTTCCTCGATGCTCAGGGATGGAAAAACATTAGCAATTTGGGGAACATAACCCATACCGAGGGGAACGATTTGATTAGATTTCCAACCAGTGATATTTTTTCCCTTAAAAGTGATAGTTCCAGCACTGGGTTTTAATAAACCAAAAATTGCCTTAGCGAGGGTGGATTTTCCCGCACCATTGGGACCGATAACCGTGACTAATTCCCCCGGTGCAATGCGAAAGTTAACCCCTTGCAATATGTATAAATCCTGCACATAACCAGCATAAACTTGTTCAACTTCTAAAAGATAATCCATGGTAAGGTAAAAAGGAGATAGGAGAGAGTAATATAAATTATGAATGGGGAAGTGGGAAGCATTTTCAGTAAACAGTAAACTGAAAACTTACATCTGATAACTGATAACTGATAACTGATAAATTAGGGAGTTTTTTGTAAATCGGGACGTTCTTCTGGCAGAATTGCACCTTCGACGGGACATACTTGTAAACAGATACCACAGTCGATACAAGTGGCAAAATCAATCCAATACCAATCGGTTCCTTTAACATTTTTACCCGGTCCTGGATGGATACAAGCAACAGGACAAGCGGAAGCGCAATCAGCAACCCCTTCACAAATTCCAGTGACGATCGAATGTGGCACAGTGTTTTCTCCTCTAATTCTTAACATTACTTTACCACTTTTAGGCACTGCCGTGCCAGGATCGGAGCATTGTTAGGAAACTTTCTCTTAATTCCCTAAAATATTGGGAGTTTTTTCTTGATCTTAGCAAGAAGTAAAATAGAAGTTTTCGCTAGGGTTTTTACTATTCCCTTACGGGAGGAAAAATAGTTAATTTCTTCCTGTAATTTATGATTATTTGTTTGAAGATTATTATGATTATTTTCTAATTCTCTTAGTGATATTTCCATCTCTTGCATAGTATGATAATCTTGCTGTTGTTTCAGATACATTGTCTGTTGTGCTTCCTGTAATTTTCTTAACTCTAACCAGACTTGATTCTGACTTGATTCCTTAGTTTCACTGAGCGCATACTGGAAAAAATTACTAATTTCTGCCGCTATTTTTTGATTAACTTCAACAAGCTCGATAATACCAATTTTTTCGGGGGTAATTTTCGGGTATAACCTTCTTAAATTTTGGGCGATATCAGAGGAAAAAGCGATGATTCTAGAAGCGGACAAAATTGCATAGTGTTTTTCTAAATTTACTGTTAAATTGCCATTTTCTTCTGGGAAATCAAAAGCAAGCAAAAGTAGAGAAGGAGTGGTTAAGGGACTGGTATAAAAAGTGGAAATAAATAAATTAGCCTGCAGGCGATCGCAAATAGTTTGGATTTTTCTGGCATCCTTTCCCGTACAATTATAATCGTAGGATTCTGCGGGCCAATATTTAAATTTTTCCCATCGTGGTGCGGTGTTATTTCTATCTAAAATAACAATGTGTTGACTAAATTCTAATTGACTCCAATGCTCTAGAATTGAAGACCAAACCCTGGCTAATTTCCCTTGATCGATTTGAAAAATTACGCCATCAATAACAATAATTGGAGTTTTATTCTGGGAGATAGCTTGAATTGTTTGTAATTTTTCTCGCTCATCCTTATTTAAAATTTTCCCTAAATCTTCCATCTTAACTGGATTGGGTTTAATTTCTATATCCTTAATTTCTGGGTGAGGAATTTCATAGATTTTACACACTTGATAATGTTCCTCTAATGCTTGACCATTGCTGCCATGTTCTAAACCTTGGAGATTTAAATAATATAACCCTAAAATCTCAGGAATTAAAGCCATTTTTTCCCCTTGACTGCCGATTCTTAACCAAAATTCGTAATCACCAGCACAGTGAAAACTTTCCTGAAAATAACCATATTTATCGTGCAGCATTTTTCGCCACATTGGTTGAGAACCCACACAACAACCTTGACGCATCTGTTGATAGGAGTAATTTGGCCAATTCCAATGTTTTAAAGCTGGGGTGGTGGCAAAAGTATCATTTTTGATGGTGGTAATTAATTGATCGGCATAAACTAAACTAATCTCTCTATTATTATCTAGATAATTAGCCATAATTTCCAGAGCATTGAAACAGCGACGATCATCAGTATTTCCATTGGTGAGATAAAGACCCCTAGCTAGTTTAATAGCGCGATTCCAAGCGCAGTAGAGGGTTTCTCGTTCTTGAGTTCTCTGGTAAATAATATTAGGATAATTTTCTTGAAACTCTTGGATAATCTCCCCTTCATTCTCTGGAGAAGCACTATCGATAATAATAATTTCTACTTCTCCCTTTTCATAAAGAGTTTGAGTAACTAAATCCTCTAGACAACCCCAGATAAACTCCGCTGATTTATAGGTAGAGACAATTACGGAAACTTTGATCCTCTGCACGGGGATAGAGTTATTAAAACTAGGATTCATTGGCTTATCTGATCGCAATTCAAGACAGAAAAATTTTTGATAATTCTGAAAAAGAAGATTTTAAGACTCTATATTTGATCGGGAGAATTGTCAAGGTGTTATCGACTTTTACTGAAGATACCAGTTTATTTACCTTTTGCTTGTTACTTGACATAATAAAAAACTATAATGGGAAGGCTGTGGAAAATGAGCAACAATGACCGTATCTTCCTCCCTAGACTGGTTAACCCGTGGAACCAGTGATTTATTCCCCCATCAACCCGACTCCCCAGATCCTAGAGAAAATTTAACCCAACTACTGCAAACTACCGATCGCCCTTTAAGAATTAAACTAGGTATTGACCCCACCGGCAGCGATATTCACCTAGGTCATAGTATCCCTTTTCGGAAACTGCGTGCTTTCCAGGATGCCGGTCATGTAGCAGTGGTGATTATTGGTGATTTTACCGCTAGAATTGGCGATCCGACGGGAAAATCGGAAGTTAGAAAACAATTGACGAGCGAAGAAGTGAGAACTAATGCCGAGAATTATCTGGCACAATTACGCCCAATTTTAGATTTTAACACCCCTAATCGCCTAGAAATTCGCTATAACTCGGAATGGTTGGGGAAATTAGACCTCTCGCAAATTCTCGAACTTCTCTCCACCATGACTGTGGGGCAAATGTTGGCAAAAGAAGGCTTTTCCGAACGCTACGACAAGGAAAACCCGATTTTTCTCCATGAATTTCTCTATCCCTTAATGCAGGGTTATGATTCCGTAGCTGTTGAGGCCGATGTCGAATTGGGAGGAACCGATCAAAAATTTAATATTGCCGTCGGTCGCGATTTACAGAAATATTTCGGCAAAAAACCGCAATTCGGGCTACTTTTACCGATTTTAATCGGAACCGATGGCAGTCAAAAAATGTCCAAATCCCTGAATAATTATGTGGGATTGCGGGAATCGGCCCTGTCCATGTACTCGAAACTGGAAAAAACCCCCGACGCTTTGTTAAAAGATTATTACGAACTATTGACAAATTTGCCTTTAGATGCTATGGCGAGCAATCCGCGAGAGGCACAAAAACAACTGGCGATCGAGGTAGTTGCCCAGTTTCACGGGACAGAGGAGGCATTAAAGGCACAAAAAACGGCGCAGGAGATAGTTCTACAGGGAAATACGGCAGCTGCGGCCTCTGTCCCCGAATTTTCCCTAGCAGCGGTCACTTTTCCCCTAAAACTATTCTATCTTCTCTCGGCCACCGGCTTATGTAAAAGTAGCGGCGAAGGGAGAAGACAGATTCAGGGGGGTGCAGTCAGAATCGATAGCGAGAAAATCACCGATGTGGACAAAAGTTTTGAGACAGCCGAAGCTTTAGCCGGAAAAGTCCTACAGGTGGGCAAAAATAAATTTATTCGCTTTGTAGCTTAAATAAGCGAAAAAGTCCCTATTCGGCGGCTTTTTCCACGATTTCTAACTCAAAATCTCGAAAATGGGCTTTAAACTTTTTACTGAACTCAACGAGGACAGGTAGATTGGCGCTAACCGGTCTGCCACGCCATTCGGTGACAAAAGCTTTCACCCCTCCCTCTAATCCTTTCACGTCAAAAGGATCCGATTTGTGTTCAGGATGATGATAAACTACCACGGACTCAATTACACGAACTCGATCGCCAACTTTCATAAACTCTCTAGCAAAGACAAAGGCCTATTGTATCTTTGAAAACAATCTTATCATTGTACGCGATATCAGTGATCAGTAAACAGTGATCAATTATCAGGGAAATGGGGAGAAAAAAGCTGCCTGCTGCCTGCTCAAGCAAACAAGGTCATTAAACCTAAATAAAGCTTTGCGGGATCGAGGGTGACAACATATACAATGATTGGGGTTTATCGTCAAGCAACCCTAAGCCTATGCCACGCCGTGATGACTTAAAGAAAATCCTAATCTTGGGCGCTGGCCCGATTGTCATCGGACAAGCCTGTGAATTCGACTATTCGGGAACTCAAGCCTGTAAAGCCCTACGAGAAGAAGGTTATGAGGTAATTTTAGTCAATTCTAACCCCGCCTCGATCATGACCGATCCAGAAATGGCCGATCGCACCTATATTGAACCAATTCTGCCGGAAATTGTCGAGAAAATTATCGCTAAAGAACGCCCTGATGCGATTCTACCGACTATGGGGGGTCAAACTGCCCTGAATACCGCCGTCGCTTTGGCCAAAAGCGGCGTTTTAGAAAAATATAACGTGGAATTGATCGGGGCAAAACTTCCCGCTATTGAAAAAGCCGAAGATAGGGAACTATTCAAAAAAGCAATGGAGAAAATCGGTGTTCCCGTTTGTCCTTCGGGGATTGCCAACAATTTAGAGGAGGCAAAAGCGATCGGTCATCAGATCGGTTCCTATCCTCTCATTATCCGGCCGGCCTTCACTTTAGGCGGAACGGGGGGCGGTATTGCCTATAACCAAGAAGAATTTGAACCGATGGCCCAGTATGGGCTAGATTGTTCGCCTACATCGCAAATTCTCGTCGAAAAATCCCTAATTGGCTGGAAAGAATACGAATTAGAGGTTATGCGCGATCTAGCCGATAACGTGGTGATCATCTGTTCGATCGAAAACTTTGACGCTATGGGGGTCCATACCGGCGACTCGATTACGGTTGCGCCCGCCCAAACCCTAACCGATAAAGAATACCAACGCCTCCGGGACTATTCTAAGGCAATTATTCGGGAAATTGGCGTAGAAACCGGCGGATCAAACATCCAATTCTCCGTTAATCCCACTAACGGCGACGTAATCGTGATTGAGATGAATCCCCGGGTATCCCGTTCTTCGGCCCTGGCATCAAAAGCCACGGGATTCCCGATCGCTAAATTTGCCGCTAAACTAGCAGTAGGCTACACTTTAGACGAAATTCCCAACGATATCACCAAAAAAACCCCGGCTTCCTTTGAACCGACTATCGATTACGTCGTCACCAAAATTCCTCGCTTTGCCTTCGAGAAATTCCCCGGCTCCCAACCGATTCTAACCACCCAGATGAAATCCGTCGGGGAAGCTATGGCTATCGGTCGAACTTTCCAAGAATCCTTCCAAAAAGCTCTTCGCTCCCTAGAAACGGGACGTTTTGGCTTTGGTTGCGATAAAGTCGAAACTCTCCCCCCTCTCTCGGAAGTCCGGGCCGGTTTGCGAACACCTAACCCCGAACGAGTTTATAGTATCTATCATGCTTTTAAATTGGGCATGAATGGGGAGGAAATCCACGAACTAACCGGGATTGATCCCTGGTTCCTCGATAAATTGGCTGATTTGATGGAAACCGAGAAGTTTCTCAAACGAACTCCCCTGAAAAGTCTCGGCAAAGAGGACCTATTCGCTATTAAACAACAGGGATTTAGCGATCGCCAAATCGCCTTCGCCACCAACACCAGCGAGGACGAAGTAAGAAGTTATCGCAAGGGTTTGGGTATTGTTCCAGTCTATAAAATGGTGGATACCTGCGCGGCAGAATTTGAAGCTCTAACACCCTACTATTATTCCACCTACGAACGGGTAGAATCGGAAGTTTTACCCTCCGATAAACGCAAAGTGATGATCCTCGGTGGTGGTCCCAATCGCATCGGCCAGGGGATAGAATTTGACTACTGTTGTTGTCATGCCGCTTTTTCCCTCAGTCAAGCCGGTTTTGAGACGATTATGGTCAACTCTAATCCGGAAACTGTCTCCACCGATTACGATACCAGCGATCGCCTTTACTTTGAACCCCTGACTAAAGAAGATGTCTTAAATATCATCGAAGCGGAACAACCAGAGGGTTTAATTATTCAATTCGGTGGGCAAACTCCCTTAAAACTGGCGGTTCCCCTGCAAAAATATTTAGAATCGCCTAATTGTCCCGTAAATACCAAAATTTGGGGAACTTCACCCGATTCGATCGATGCCGCCGAAGATCGGGAACGTTTTGAACAAATCCTCCGACAATTAGATATCCGACAACCCCTCAACGGTATTGCCCGCAATTTCCAAGAATCCCAAGCAGTGGCTCAACGCATCGGTTATCCTGTAGTAGTACGTCCGTCCTATGTTTTGGGCGGTCGGGCAATGGAAATCGTCTATTCCGATAGCGAATTGGAACGCTATATGAAGTATGCGGTACAGATAGAACCGGATCACCCGATTTTAATCGATAAATTCCTCGAAAATGCCATCGAAGTGGATGTGGATGCCCTCTCAGATGCCACGGGAACAGTCGTTATCGGGGGATTAATGGAACATATCGAACAAGCGGGCGTACATTCGGGCGATTCTGCCTGTTCTATCCCCCATACGTCCCTGAGCGCCTCGGTTTTAACCACAATTCGACAATGGACGGTGGAACTAGCGAAAGCGTTAAAAGTAATCGGTTTGATGAATATCCAGTATGCGGTACAGGGAGAGACAGTTTATATCTTAGAAGCGAATCCCCGCGCTAGTCGTACTGTTCCCTACGTTTCCAAAGCAACGGGAGTTCCTTTAGCAAAAGTTGCCTCCCTCGTCATGTCGGGCAAAACCCTGACGGAATTGGGTATCATCAGCGAAGCAATTCCCCGTCATATTGCCGTGAAAGAAGCGGTTTTACCCTTCCAGAAGTTCCCCGGTGCTGATACTCTCCTGGGACCAGAAATGCGTTCTACAGGCGAAGTAATGGGGATTGACAGCGATTTTGGCAAAGCTTTCGCTAAAGCAGAAATGGCCGCTGGCGTGATCTTAGCCACCAGTGGGACGGTTTTCGTCTCGATGAGCGATCGCGATAAAACCCCCATGGTTCCCGTGGTTAAGGATCTGCAATCCCTCGGTTTTCGCGTCGTCGCCACTTCCGGAACTCGTAAAGTTTTGTTAGAAAACGGTTGCGAAAATATCGATTTAGTGCTAAAGATTCACGAAGGCCGTCCCGACGTTGTCGATTGGATCAAAAATGACTGGATTCAGTTTATTGTCAATACTCCCAGTGGTGAAGAATCCCAAAACGATGGCCGAAAAATTCGCCGTACTGCCCTCGATTATAAGTTACCAATTATCACCACTATCGCCGGGGCAAAAGCGACGGTAGCGGCCTTAAAATCCCTGCAATCTCAACCTTTAGAGGTGAAAGCTTTACAGGATTATCTCGCCTAATTTCAGTTATCAGTAATCAGTTATCAGTTATCAGTAATCAGTTATCAGTGAGCAGTTATCAGTTCACTCTTTACTGTTTACTGTTTACTGATCACAGCAAAAAATCTCCCATCACCCCACACCCCACACCCCACTTCCTAATTCCCATGACCGATACTCTAAACGATTATAAAAACCTAATTAGTGAACTGATTAACCGTTATAAAAACCGCGTCGATTTCCTGACAATTCGTCTGGAAGAAGCGCGGGGGACTAATATTCTACTGCGTTCCGAACGAGTTGAAACCCTCAGCGAAGGTATTGCTATCGGTGGTCAGGTACGCGCTTGTTATAAAGGAGGTTGGGGATTTGCCAGCTTTAATCAATTATCCAGTTTACAGGAACGATTAGAAGATGCGATCGCTGCTGCCCGTTTAATTGGGGAAGAAGAAACCCTGATTGCTCCGGTAGAACCTGTAATTATCTCCTGTGAATTGCCTTTAACGGGAACGGATCCCCGTTTAGTGCCATTAGCCGATAAAAAAGCCCTCTGCGATCGCTATAATAACTTACTGCGTCAACATCATCCCAGTATTGCCACCACTTCCGTCCGTTACAGCGATAGCAGTCAACATATTCTTTTAGGCACTTCTGACGGGACTTTAATCGAACAAAAATGGTCAGACTTAGAAATGCGTTTTTCGGCCACCGCTAGGGATGGGGACAGCGTACAAACGGGCCGGGAAACCACAGGATCCCGAAAAGCTTTCGAGGATCTGGTCAATTTAGAAGAACAGGTGCAAGGGTCGGCTAAACGGGCCGTACAAGCCCTAGTTTTGCCCCCTGTCAAGGGCGATACCTACACCGTCGTCATCGATCCCATTTTAACCGGTCTGTTCGTCCATGAGGCTTTTGGCCACCTTTCCGAGGCAGATATGTTATACGAAAATCCCGACCTTTTGGAAGTGATGAGTATGGGCAAACGTTTCGGACCAGATAACCTGCAAATCTTTGACGGGGCCTATCCGGAAGGTCATCGGGGCAGTTATTTTTATGACGATGAGGGAACCCCCGCGACGACTACTCAGTTAATTAAAGATGGGGTTTTGGTGGGAAGACTGCATTCGCGGGAAACGGCGGGCAAATTAGGCGAAAAACCGACCGGTAACGCCCGTTGTCTCAATTATCATTATCCGCCCATTGTCCGCATGACCAACACTTGGATTGAACGGGGAACCACTCCCGTTAAAGAGTTATTTTCGGGGATAAAAACGGGAGTTTATGCCCAAAATTGGCAGGGAGGCATGACTAACGGCGAAATGTTCACTTTTAGCGCCGGGGAAGCTTGGATGATTCGCGATGGAGAAATTGCTGAACCGGTTAAAGATGTGACTCTCTCTGGTAATGTCTTTAAAACCCTAGCCAATATTGAGGCAATTGGGGATGATTTCTACTGGGACGAGTCGGGAGGCTGCGGAAAAGGGGGTCAAAGTGGTTTACCCGTCGGCTGCGGTGGCCCCAGTCTCCGTATCCGCGATGTGGTGGTGGGGGGAGAAGCCGATATTCAGTGAACAGTCAACAGTAAACAGTAAACAGCTTCTGAGGGCAAGAGGCTCCAAGAAAGAATCTGGCAATTCTCCTACCTAAAAAGAAGGTTAGAAACTAAGTACATCAAAACCTTTAGCTTAACAAATTAGGGGGGGCATCTCAATTTTTGGGCGCACGCGGTGCGCCCCTACCATTGGCGCAATAATATTATTGTAGGGGCGAATTGCATTCGCCCTGAGAGCCGAAATCTATCTCATCTTCTCGTCACTGTCTTCAATTTCTTGATCATCTTGATTGATTTCTTCTTTAAATCCCCGTAAAGTTTTCCCCAAAGCTGCCCCAAATTCGGGTATTTTTTTCGGTCCAAATATCAGGAGAACAACGACAGCAATAATTACTATTTCTGGCCAACCTAATCCAAACATAATCTTTAAAGTAAAAAGTAAAAAAAGAGAAAGGAGTCAGAATTCAGGAGTCGGAAACTTAACGGTAATAACTGATAACTGATAACTGACTCTATGCTGCTACTTCTGCTCGTTTATAAGCTTCGTCGAGGACTTCTGAGAGAGTTGGATGGGTGTGGATGCGGAAAGCGAGTTCATGGACAGATTTACGTTCAGCGATCGCATTGGCCGCTTCTTGAATTAAATCCGATGCGTGGATACCGATAATATGAACACCGAGTAATTCCCCCGTATCCTGACGATAAACGACTTTAGCGATGCCTTCCGTTTCTCCTTCCGCTAAAGCTTTGGAATTTCCCTTAAAATAGGTCTTGACAGAAGCAACCTTATACCCTTCTTGCTGTGCCAAAACTTCTGCTTGCGGTTCCGTTAAACCCACATAACTAATTTCGGGGTGGGTAAAAGCGGCGGCGGGAATACTGCGATAATCGATGGTTTTTGGGCGATTACAGATATTTTCAATGGCTATTACCCCTTGACCCGAAGCAGCGTGAGCTAACATCATTTTACCCGTAGCATCGCCCACAGCCCAGAGATGGGGAATCGGTTCACCGTCCTGAATTACCTGCATTTTGTCATTAACCGCAATAAAACCGCGTTTATCCAGTTCTACCCCGACAAATTCCAGTCCGAGATTCTTGGTCGCTGGGATTCTCCCTGTAGCGACTAAACAAGCATCTACTTCTAAAATTTCGATCGCTTCTTTGCTTTTTGCGTCCACCAGTTCAATGGCCACAGGATTCCCCGGTTTAATACTTTTTGCCAAAACTCCCACATAAGTCTCGATGTCTCTAGGTTTAATCAGAACTCTTTCAGCGATTTTCGAGATTTCTGGGTCAAATCCAGGCATGAGACTATCTAAAGCTTCGATCATCGTCACTTCACAACCCAAAGCGGTGTATATATCCGAAAATTCCAGACCGATATAACCACTACCGATAATTGCGATCCACTTGGGTAAAGTTTCTAATCTAACGGCCTCATCACTGGTAAAAACCGTTTTATGATCGATCTCGATCCCCGGTGGGACAAAGGGAACCGACCCCGGACAGAGCATAATATCCTTAGCGGTGTAGATTTTTTCGCCACTATCCCCGATGACGCTAACTTTTTGCGGGCCGGCGATTTTTCCCCAACCGTGGATAGTATCAACCTTGAGACGTTTAAGACTATTAGTGAGATCGCCTCTAATTTTACTGACAAGGTTGTTAGCATGATCGGCAATGGTCGGACGGTCAAAATTAACGCCACCGATGGCAATACCTAGACTTTTCAGATGGTCACTATCGGCCAATTCGCGCACTCGTCCCGAGGCTGCCAGTAAAGCTTTAGAGGGAATACAACCTCGATTAACACAGGTTCCTCCCATATCTTTGGCTTCGATAATAGCTGTTTTTAGCCCACATTTGACCGCGTGTAGGGCTGCCCCGTGGCCACCAACTCCAGCACCGATAATAATTAAATCGTAGTCGAATTCACTCATAGTCTCTCTGACTCTCAAAGTTAGCATTATCTCATTTTACGATCCACTGCGATCAAGCGGTGCTATCCCGGTCAAAAACTGGAGCCAGTTTTTAGCCATCAGACTCTTGTGCATTGAAACTGGCTATTGGCAATTTTAGGACAAGACGTTACTAGACCTCTGGTAAAAATCAAAAATTGTTGTTAGGGTTAGGAGCCGGTCGTCAGTAGTCAGGAGAATTTTAAATGCTCTATTCACAGATTTTAGGTGATTTAGTCCTTATTTTTGCGGTTTTTGAATCTTCAAAAATCAATTAGGGTTTGCTGAATCAAAATATGAATACTAAGTAGTCGGACATAAATTCTGTTGTCTATCTTAAGAAATGTAAATTGCCGCAATTCTTACTGACGACCGACTCCTGACGACCGGCTACTGACTCCTTACCCTACAGTTAACTTTACTTTTGTCCAACTACTTATTGGAAAAATTAAACCTGCTGCCAATACTTTGCCAGATGAAATACCCATCTTTCTCTTACCATAATTTAGGCTCGAAACCAGAATCATTAATAATTTCTACCGTTTCTCCCGATGGTTTAATCACAAATAAACCCTGTTTATAGGCATAACGATCTACTCCTTCGTCTATTTCTATTCCCGCCACTGCACCATAAGCCTGATAGTTCTTATAATGGGGAAATGCTTGTTTAAATCGACTTAATTTTTCTAAAAAATCGTTGACATCATCTTTCGATAAACGAGACTTACATTCTACTAAAACTACCTCGGTTTCATCGACGGCTAAAATGTCAATCTCCATGGCTATTCCTTGCCGTTTTACCCTGGCACGACTGTAGGTTTCTTTAACATCGATACCTTTGCTACGAAATAGGCCAATAACAGCAGGTTCGACTAATTCCTCGACAAATCTTCCCCAGCGAGTGGTTAAACTATCCACCGCACGACTGGTATTAGCCACTGTTTTCTCTAGCTCGGCCAAACGGCGATCTGCTTCGGCCTTAGCTTCAGCGGCCCGGCGATCGTATTCAGCGGCCCGGCGATCGGCCTCGTCCTTGGCTTCGGCAGCCCGGCGATCGTATTCAGCGGCCCGGCGATCGGCTTCGGCAGCCCGGCGATCGGCTTCGGCAGCCCGGCGATCGGCTTCGTCCTTGGCTTCGGCAGCCCGGCGATCGTATTCTTGGCGTGATTGTTCAAACTTTTCGTTAGTTTTCTCAAAAAGTTTATAGATATCTTCGATGGTAATCGGTTGAGACATGGTTATTTGTTTTAATCTTTCTTATTTTACTATAATTGTACTAGCAAAGTACAAGTCATTTTAGGGACGGGTGTTAATTGAGCAAGTCAATAGTTATACTAAATCCGTTGAGTAACGCACAGAAAACGGGTTTCTCCGAGAAACCCGTTTTCTACTCATGCACTCATGCAAAACGGAGAATAAATAATCAGTTTTTAATAACTGGATTTAGTATGAGGACGATATAGCGGTGACGGGAACCACAGTTTCTTCGTTGATCATGGTTTCTAACTGTTGAGCCTGGGATTTGGCTCAATAAATTGATCATTGTAAATAATTGTTACAAATACTTGACTTAAGATATTTCTATGGTGACAGAAACACAGATCAAAGAAAAAGCGCTAGAGTTAGGTTTCCATGGGGTCGGTATTGCTTCTGTGGATAGTCAAGACTCGGCGGTATCCCATCTAAAAAGCTGGTTAGAGCGGGGTTATCAAGCTGATATGGATTGGATGACTAACCCGAAACGACAGGATATCAAAACTCTTTGGCCAGAAGTGCGATCGCTAATATGTCTTGCCCTTAACTACTACACCCCCCAGCAACACAGTCAAGAACAAAACCATGGCAAAATTTCCCGTTATGCTTGGGGAAGGGATTATCACAAAGTATTAAGTAAAAAATTAAAGGCCCTCAGTCAATGGTTAGAAAGTCAGGGGGAGCAAATTCAAACCCGTTACTATGTGGACACTGGACCAGTACAGGATAAGGTTTGGGCGCAAAGAGCAGGGATCGGCTGGATTGCCAAGAATGGTAACTTAATTACTCGTAATTACGGCAGTTGGGTCTTTTTAGGGGAAATATTAACTAATTTACCTTTAGAACCCGATCGACCCCATAGCGCCCATTGTGGCACCTGTAGCCGTTGTTTAAGCGCCTGTCCCACCCAAGCAATAGTTAGTCCCTCTGTGGTGGATGCTAATCGCTGTATTGCATACCATACCATCGAAAATCGTGCTGTAACTTTGCCTACAGAAATTGCCAAGAATTTACAGGGTTGGGTCGCTGGCTGCGATATCTGTCAAGATGTCTGTCCTTGGAATCAACGTTTTGCCCAAGTTACCGACGTGGAGGATTTTCAACCTCGTCCGGAAAACCTCTCGCCAAAGTTGGAGGAATTAGCTAATCTAACTATAGAGGAGTGGGATCGTCGTTTTATCTCGTCAGCCCTACGTCGAATTAAACCCCAGCAGTGGCGACGTAATGCCCAAGCTAATTTAGCCCATTCCCCTCACCCCCCACAAGATGACAATTAAAGTAGTCGTGTTCGATTTTGATGGTACTATCGCCGATACCCACGATACTTTCGTGGAGATTGTCAATCGTTTGGCTAAAAATTTTGGTTATCAACCCGTCAATGAGGAAGATTTGGCCAGACTAAAAAACCTTAGTTCCCAAGAAATTATTAAACAATCCCAAGTTTCTCCCGTTAAAATCCCTTTTTTACTCTATCGAGTTAAACGGGAATTAAATAAACAAATTGACTGCCTGAAACCCTTTCATGGCTGGCATCCCTGCCTTGCTACTCTTAAAGAAAGAGGCTATAGATTAGGAATAATCACTTCTAATACCAAAGAAAATCTCACCATATTTTTAGGTAATAATCAACTCTTAAATTTATTTGATTTTATCTGTTCGGGAACGCCTTTATTCGGCAAACACAAAATTATCGATCGCCTGATCCGACAAAATAAATTCTGTCCCGATGAAATGATTTATGTCGGCGATGAAACCAGAGATATTACTGCTGCCCAAAAAAGTCGAGTGCAAGTGGTGGCCGTCGCTTGGGGCTTTAATTCCCCTCAAATTCTCACCCAATTTAACCCCGATCATCTCATTCACCATCCCCTAGAATTATTGGATATTTTAGATCGGGCTGGCTGAAAAAGTTTTTCCTAGGTGACAGGGCATTTGTACTAAAATACCCAATACTCAGTTGAAATATAGACTTCGATCGATGGGGGCGGAGAGACTCGAACTCTCACGAGCTTATAAGGCTCAACGGATTTTAAGTCCGTAGCGTCTACCATTCCGCCACGCCCCCGTTATTTAACTGACAATTTTTTATCATATCATAAATAATTTAATTGGCAAGAGTATTTTCAGTAAATTATTTTAGTCCGCCAATTCGATCGCCACAAAGGGGGAAAGACAGGGTAAAATAATCAGCAGGTGAATTGCCGTTCACCGACAGCCATTGATAAAAATCAATCCTTATGCAATCAATTCTGACGCAAGAAACCATTATCATCGCCCTGATCTACCTATCTCTCAGTGTCTTGTATTTGCTCGTCATTCCCGCCGTTATCTACTACTACCTCAATACGCGCTGGTATGTGGCATCTTCTTGGGAAAGAGGGTTTATGTACTTTCTGATGAGCTTTTTCTTTCCCGGGATGCTGTTGTTAAGTCCTTTCCTTAACTT
Organism: Microcystis sp. M20BS1; assembly: GCF_020245305.1. NCBI lineage: Bacteria > Bacillati > Cyanobacteriota > Cyanophyceae > Chroococcales > Microcystaceae > Microcystis > Microcystis sp. M20BS1. Next base: position 20,935 of record NZ_JADBUZ010000091.1, read on the forward strand.
CCGTCCCCAACGTCGTACCCTCAAAGCTTAAGTTATCAACCCAAAAAAACCCATGAGACGCATTGATGTCATCGGGATCGGTATAGGGATGTTTGCTGTGGGCGGCATCCTCTACATTATCCTGCAAAAAACCGGTTTAGATAGTGCTTCGGCGGGAATTTGGAGTCAAGCGGTGTTGGTGGGTGGTGTCATCGGTTGGATTTTTACCTATCTGTTTCGAGTCGCCACCGATAATATGACCTACGGCCAACAGCGCAAGGATTACGAAGATGCCGTCTTTAAAAAACGTCTGGAAGCGATGACTCCCGAAGAAATCGCCCAAATGCAGCGGGAGATTGAAGAAGAAAAAACTAAATAAAGCAGTTAAAACTGATTTATCTGGCATCTGGGCTTGATAATAGCCCAATTTATCTGATTTAGTCCTTAAAGTCTTTAAATAATCGGTGGGAAATAATTCCACTGCTGTGTAGTTCTGTGAAATTAAAACAATCCTATGATGAGGCGTTTGTCAAGAGAACTAATGTTAAGATTCTTTGAGAAGGTCATGAAAGAAGCAATAGAAAAAGTCGTTTTAGCAATTAGGGGATAAAATTTCCGTCAAGAATAAAAATATTTGTTCCCTATCAAGTTGCGTCGATCTATGATATGGATAATCTATTTTTGTAGAAGCGTTATTTATGAATCAAAATCAGAGCGAGAACTGGGGCGGAAACAGAGAGCTAGATTACGATCGATTCTACAATGCTTGTGACCCTCTCAAAACCGGTGGTGATTCGGTAGTAGTGATGGCGGCTTAATCCTTTGCTTTGCTGTGCATTGTAGTCATGGATAAAATACCAAAGGGTTCCCCAACGTGATTCTCCATTTTTTTAGAGAAAGATAGACTCTCTCTCACCAGCCGAGAAATCCTTTGTCGAAAGGTATTATTTAATCTTTCAATAGGATTAGTTTTACCAGTTTCTTTTCCGACTGGTCGATGACGTTTACTAGGAATTACTGTCTTATAGGACTTCCAAAAGTCTGTGTAAGCAACCGCACATTGTCGATAAACACCTGGTAAACTGTCCCCAAAGTTTTTTGGCTGATTGACGACTCCTATCTCCGCGCATAGCAACCAATAATTTCCCTTGTTTTTCTATCAATTAACCGCCAAATATAGACTTTTATCGTCTTAGAAAAAACAAAAGACCACATCTCATCACATTCTATAACCAATTTACCTTTTGGTTTGTCCGAAACCTTTATTTGACCGGGGACAGCCGCCAGTTTATTGTTGACATAATTTTGTAACCATGACCAACTTACCCCTGTTACTCTAGCAATTCCTCGCAAGGAAATTCGTTCGAGCAAGAGTTTATCAATTAATTGTTTGGTTTCGTCAGAGACGGTTTTATTAGTGGGATTGATCACAAACTGACGACCACATTCTTTACATTGACGTTTGGGTTTTCCATTATGAATAGAACCATTC
>NZ_JADBUZ010000092.1:0-6008 GCF_020245305.1 Microcystis sp. M20BS1
TACTTATATGGCAAGCCTTTTCGGGAGTTCATAGATTTTCAACGGTTCTCTAAATTGTGTGATTGGAACCAGAATCGTTACTACAAAAGCCTTCTTACCCTTCTGAGCATTTATACTCATTACATAATTGGGATGCTCCCAATGTGGTTCTTATCATACCATCAAAAATGGTTCTACACATCATGGCAAGCCGAAACGTCAGTGTAAAGAATGTGGTCGTCAGTTTGTGATCAATCCCACTAATAAAACCGTATCTGACGAAACCAAACAATTAATTGATAAACTCTTGCTCGAACGAATTTCCTACCGAATCACCACCTTTGGCTAAAGAACTAGAACAATTGCAACCTTTCTGGCAGCGTTCTGAAACTTTGCCCAAATGGGATGTGACGGTTCTGCCCTCCTAGCTGGCATCTTATTTTTACGCAAGTCCCTATTGGGGATGGGGAAATGGGGGAATGGGGAATTTAGCTAAAAACCCCAACACCCCAAAACCCTTTCAGTCCCAGAAAAAGTCAACCAAAGTCAACTATTTGCTTCCGAGTTGCCAAAATCTGAGGAATTTTCACCTATAGACTCGTTGACTGGGGAATTTTCCCCGGAGTTTAAGTTTTTGCGACTGCCTTTGTGAGAATTTTTGCCCCCTTCCCGTCCAATAGCTGCCATGTGGGACCGATCTCGGCTAACCGCTTCACCACCTTTTCGTCCCGCTTCGCGAGCTTCTTCGGAGGTAAATTCGTGGGCTGTCCCTTTTTGATGAGCAGCTTTACCACCTTTACTAGCGATTTCCCTTTGTTTAGCTTGATCCATAGAGGCAAAACCGCGTTTACTCTTACCTGTCATAATATCCCTCCTGTGTGAATGCTGATTTTAAAAGTTCTTAAAGACTTATGCGAGATTTTTAAAAGATCAAAATCATGGTCTTGTGGGTGAGCAAAACATTGAGATTGCCCCGCTTTTTTCCTCTAAGAACTATGGATCCCTACCTACGATTATAACTCATTAGCTTGACTTCTAGGGAACCAATTACAGCAATCAAAGAGCAGATTTTATGTTAAAAAATATTAAGAGAATCGAGCATTTATCAGTCTAAAGATATAGAAGTTATCTTAATAGTGAGGTACAAAGGTTGCTTTTGCAGGAGTCGGTCTTCAGTTATCAGTTATCAGTTATCAGCTTTTTTCTCCCTGCTCCCTTCTCCCCACTTCCCCACTTCCCACTGAAAAGGCTGCCATGCAGCCTTTTTTGGGTGTGCAGGCAGCCTAAAGCCTAGTTTTTGGGGATTTAATCGGAAAAAATTAGGGTAAGACTTGGGTTTTTTCGATCAACCATTTATCTCCTTGCCGTACCAAATCATAGCGCACCTTCAAGGACTCATTATAGGAACGATTGACAATTTCCTTGCCATTATGGAAATACATGGCCTTTTCGTTGACTATCGCTTCCACCGTGGCTAAATTAGGATTTTTCGCATTATTAGTGACTGATCGCACATCCACTTGATGATCGTAGCGCCAATAGTTATTTCCCTGTAAAGCCGCCGCCCGTTTTTGCCAAATTTCCAAAGCTGAACCCGTTAAAACCTCTTTCAATGGCTCTTTTTGGTGTTCACTGCCAAAAGCCGCCGATTTTGCTGCTAACCAAGCTTGAATCGTCTCCTTGGCCTTTTCCTTGTCTAAGGGATTCCCTTCCATCACCTCCGCGTTAGCCGAAGGAATTTCTAGTATGGGAGTATTTAAAGAAATCGGTAACTGTTCCCCTTGCAAGGCTGCCAAAGGAGATTGACTATCGACAATTGCCTTTACCCCCAAGGACAAAACCACGAGCGTTCCCACTAATCCTACTCCCAATATCGCCACTCGATCGAGTCGTAGTTTTCTGCGGACTGGTCGTCTCCGTTTCGGTGCGACTAGGGTAGTTTTTACCGTTTCTACGGCTGCTGGCCCGGAGTTGCCCGCTGCTGGGTGGCGCGAGCGACTAGGACGACGACGGGGGGGATTAAGTGCCGGTTGACGATCGGCTGCTGTCACCACCACACTGCCCTGAGTATAGGGGGTGAAAGTTTCCTGCTGAGGGGTGGCTCTCAGGGCAGGTACAGCAGTGCCTGTCCGCTCACCGTTAGCTCTAGCTAAAGACGGTTTTTGGGGACGAGAATGGGAAGAATAAGCAGATTCCCTCATCGGTGTCGCTCCTGGCACTGGGTTTAAATGGGTGGGGGGGGTGTGGGTTTTGAGAACATTTACTTCCGATTCTAAAGGTTCCCCAACCTTTTCTTGAACTGACACGGGAACTTTTTCGTCAGGAAAACCTGACAATTCTTCCAAATAATTTTGTACCTCTTCCTCGGCAAAATACTCTTTGAGTGAGGCTTTCCGCTCGACTAAATCACTAAAATGGCAGAAAACTTCTGTTTGTAACCAACGCTCACCGTAACGACATAACCCAGGTAGAAGATCGGGAGATTGCCCAGATTGTTCCTTAATATAATTTAATATTTCTTGCTCTTGACTTTTTTCTAAAATTGTGCTTGCTTGTTCGGTTTGACCGAGCAGCAGGGCGCAGATCGATCGCTCGATGGAAACATCCTGATGTTTTTGTAATTGCTGCAGGCGATCGCTGGCTGCCACAATAGCGGCGGGTTGTTTTTGGGCGAAACCGCGGGCAATCAAGGCATAAACCAGCAGATAATTACCCACCGCCGAGGGGCGTTCTGCCTCTTTTGCCCAGATTTTCTCCTGTTCGGCCTGAGTCAAATAAACCCGTAACTGTTGAATAAAGCGTAAAAAATTATCCACCCCCAACCCAGAGCGATCGTCGCCCTGGCCATCGATGCCACCGCGAGCGGCCAACATATCCTCCAAGAGATTTAAGCCCCGCTGACGGGCAAGACCGGGGTTTTTTTCTTGGGATAACAATTCCAGAACCTGGTAGGGACGCAAGCGATCGCAATCATGACGAATCTCGCCGGCCACTTGTGGGAACATTTGTTCTTGTTCCAAGCAGATCAAGGCCTTGGCTGCGGTGCTGGCCGCCTGTTCATAATTTTTATCCTGCCAATATTCCCGACTTAATTCCCCGTAGGCCAAAGCCAAGGTTAAGATCATATCTGGGCGAGTAGTTGGCTCCAAATCTAGATAAGTTTCAGCCAAACGAATCACTAACTCGTATTCTCCCAACTCTTGCAGGATGAGCAAAGCTCCCACCAGATCGGCGGGGGCAATGGTAATCTGGGGAGTGGGATATTCTGAGGAAGCGGCGGCCACCTCCCCACCCTGAGAATCGAGGTTTTCGGCGCTGCTATCTGGGTTGAGAAGCAGGGGATTGGGAGCGAAAAATTGGGCATCGTAATCACGACGGCGATCTGGATCACTTAACACTTGGTAAGCTTCATCTAACAAGTGCTGACGGGCAACGATCGCTGTTTGACTGTATTCTTGACGTGGCAATTGCCGTCCCCGATCGGCGTGGGCCAAATCAATCTGCTCGGCATTCACCTGAAAAGGGATTCCCAATATCCTGTAGTAGTCAAGAGGAATTCGCACGGTTAGCTGTACCTCAACTCTGGAGAGTCCTTAGTGAATTAAATGATGTAAGTGAGAGCGGAGCGAGTAAAATAACAAGATACCATCTTATCCTAGCCAATCTCTGACTGACTAAGATTAGATTTGAGAGAGAAAATACCAAGAACCCCTTGGTTTAAGACCAAAAAATTCACTGCCAGAATTCTCGAAAAATCTACCGCTTCCTCTCCCCTTGCCTTTTTGTTGTCTAAATGATACTACAGACCCTATGATTTCCGAACGTACTTTACCAACCTTTAATCCTGCTTCCATCATTATCACCAAAGCTGAAGGTCTTCGCCTATACGAGGATATGGTTTTGGGGCGGATGTTTGAAGATAAATGTGCCGAAATGTATTATCGCGGCAAAATGTTCGGTTTTGTCCATCTCTACAACGGTCAGGAAGCCATATCTAGCGGTATTATTAAAGCCTTGCGTCAGGGAGAAGATTACGTTTCTAGCACCTATCGCGATCACGTCCACGCCCTTAGTGCCGGAGTTCCCGCTCAAGAGGTGATGGCGGAGTTATTCGGCAAAGCTACCGGTTGTAGTAAAGGACGGGGCGGCTCCATGCATATGTTTTCCGCCGAACATAAGCTTTTAGGGGGTTATGCTTTTGTGGCCGAGGGGATTCCCGTCGCTACCGGGGCGGCTTTTCAGAGTAAATACCGTCGGGAAGCCATGGGTGATGCCAGTGCCGATCAGGTAACGGTCTGTTTCTTTGGGGATGGGGCGAGTAATAATGGCCAGTTTTTTGAGTGTCTGAATATGGCCGCCCTCTGGAAGTTGCCGATTATCTATGTGGTGGAAAATAATAAGTGGGCGATCGGAATGGCCCACGATCGAGCCACTTCTCAACCAGAAATCTATAAAAAAGCCAGTGTTTTTAGTATGGTCGGTGTGGAAGTGGACGGTATGGATGTGGTCGCCGTTCATGCCGCCGCCAGAGAAGCCGTGGCCCGCGCCCGCGCCGGTGAGGGGCCGACTTTGATTGAGGCCTTAACCTATCGTTTCCGGGGTCACTCTCTAGCAGATCCCGACGAGTTACGCAGTGCTGACGAGAAACAATTCTGGGGCGAAAGAGATCCGATCACTCGCTTTGCCGCCTACCTCTACGAGCGAGATCTGGCCACGAGAGAGGAATTAAAAGAAATCGAGGAGAAAATTCAAGCTGAAATCGAGGCAGCGGTTAAATTTGCCGAATCTAGCCCCGAACCCGATCCTAGTGAACTAACTCGCTTTATTTTCGCCGAAGACGAGTAATTTCAGTGATCAGTTACCAGTTATTCAGAGTTGAGTTTTCAGTTCACTGATCACTGATTAGTGATCACTGATTACTTAAGGTATTCTATGAGGGGGAGAAGAAAAATGCCCCCTTCAATATGGTTGTTGTTGAAAAAATCTGTAAAAAATCGTTGCGTTCTTGTATAATTCGCTAAAATCCAGAGAAATAGCTTTTGCCATGGCGACTACAGAAGCATTGAACCCCAGTCAGTTCGCATTCTTAACCAACCTCACCGCTGATCGTTCAAGTTTACCCAACCCACAAGAAGAAATGGACAAAGTTATCATTCTCGTTAATGCCGAAGCTCAAGCCAGTGGTCAGATGTCTCGGCTATCGCCCGTTACCGAAAAAATGGTGATTGCCTTAAAAAATGCGGTTCCTAAATCCTTGGCGGTGGAGGTGACGGGGACGGCTTCCTTGTGGTCAAAAATGGAGTCGGGTAAAACCGGCCAAAATAATTTAATCTGGTGTCCCTTAACAATTCAATTACCCAATTGGGTGAATTTTCCGGGTAAAAAAGTTTATCAAGCTTGTCGGGATATCGAGGAAAGACGCGCTTGGGTTGCCCATACCCTGCACTATAAAACCAGTCAGGGAGATTCTTCTTTTGGGGATCTTTGGTTGCCGATCACGGTGACATCTAAGGGTTTAGAATACGGTGAAGTAATCGGGGAGGGTATGATCCCTAATGCCTACAGTCAGCCGATTAGTCTAGAAAGAGAGAGTCTTAAGTCTTTATATCGGCTGGCAGCGCAATTACTGGATAATTTACAGGCTCCTGCTTCCGTTTATTTGCTACAGTTTCGTCTGGCTCATCGAGAAGTGGTTTTTGATCGTCTCTGGCCTTTTCCTGCCGCACCTGCGATCGCTTCCCTACGCGGTCAACAGACGGATCTCTATGCAGCCTACTGGAATTGTTTACGTCGGCAAGCAATGGTCGATCATTCCTTGGCTATTTAATCCAATAGCAAAGAAAAACTGTCCAACTTTGCCCACAATAGCGATTAATCCCTCAACTATCTAGGGTTTGCTGAATAAGTACGGGCGAAGCATTCGGATAGAAAATCTACCTTTTCACCGATAGGTTATTGTCCGAATGCTTCGCCCCTACAGGACGCGGGCCGATGAAGACGCAAGGTTTTGAACGACGATTCTCTCAAAA